>NZ_JBEXCW010000055.1:0-55123 GCF_040605435.1 Streptomyces sp. NPDC005574 | reverse complement strand
TGTCATGGCGGCGATCGTATCCCTGCGGCACCTCTTGACGAACCCTCTCCACGCCGCGCCGCACACCGCCGCGCCGCACACCGCCGCGCCGCACACCGCCGTGGCGCAGACCGGCCGCCTCTACCAGCTCGTCCACCTGGCGGCCGCCCTCGCCGAATCGGTGACCGTGCGTGACCTCGTGGAGCTGGTCGCCGACCAGATACTGCCCGCCTACGGCGCCCAGGGTCTGGTCCTGTCCGCCGCCGACGCGGGACGCCTGAAGATCATCGGTCACCACGGCTACCCGCCCGACGTCGTGGAGCGCCTCGACGCCCTGCCGCTGGACACCCGTCTCACGCCCGCCGGCCAAGTACTGTCCGACGGCACCCCCGCCTTCTTCGGCGACCCGGCCGACCTGGCCCGCAGCTACCCGGACGCCCCGCAGATCAGCGGCAAGCGGGCCTGGGCCTTCCTCCCCCTGATCATCACCGGACGCCCGGTGGGCTGCTGCATCATGTCGTACGACCATGCTCACACCTTCACCGCCGACGAGCGTGCCGTCCTGACCTCCCTGGCCGGTCTCATGGCCCAGGCCCTCGACCGCGCCCGCCTCTACGACACCAAGCACCGCCTCGTCCACGAGCTCCAGCGGGCGCTGCTGCCGCGCACCCTGCCCACCCTGACCGGTCTCGACGTCGCCGCCCGCTACCTGCCCGCCGGCCACGGCCTGGAGGTCGGCGGCGACTTCTACGACCTGCTCCGCCTCGACGACACCACGGCCGCCGCGGTCATCGGCGACGTGGAGGGCCACTCCGTCGCCGCGGCCGCCCTCATGGGACAGGTCCGTACCGCCATCCACGCCCACGCCACCGCCGGCGCGAGCCCCGACGAGGTCCTCGCCCGCACCAACCGTCTCCTCGCCGACCTGGACTCCGACCTGCTCGTCGCCTGTCTCTACGCCCAGCTCGACCTCGCCCGCCACCGGCTCAGCCTCGCCAGCGCCGGACACATGCCGCCCCTGCTGCGGCAGGCCCCGCACCGCGCCGGCGTCCTGGACATCGACCCCGGCCCCCTCCTCGGCGTCGACACGCGGGCCCGTTACCCGGTCGTCTCCGCCTCCCTCCCGCCGGGCGCCGTGCTCGCCCTGCACACGGACGGGCTGGTCGAGCTGCCCGGCCGTGACGTCGCGCGGACCACCGCCGACCTCGTCCGGCACCTCGCGGAGGCCGACGACGAGGACACCGGACACCTCATCGACGGCCTCCTCCACCGTGCGTGGCCGGCGGGTGGGTACACCGACGACGTCACCGTGCTCATGCTGAGGGCCCATCCGCTCGGGTGACGGGTCAGTGCCTGCTCCACGGGCCCACCGGCCGGGTCACTGCCCGGTCTGCGGGCCCCACTCCTCCGGTCCCACCCCGCGCCAGTCGATCCAGACGGCCTCCGTCACCTCCGACGGGTCGATCTCCAGCCCCGCCCGGCGCAGGAACTCCGCCACGTCGACCACGTTGTGCGCCAGACCGAGGATCTCGCCGTCCACACGCACCCGCCGGCCACCCGTGGGCGACGGCGGGTGCACGATCACGCGAATCGCCGACATGCCTCAATGATCGTCCGGACCGTCCTGGCCCGCATCCGGACCGAACGGCGGCACCCGGCGCCCCGCCTGCGGTGACGCGTCAGCTGTGGGAGACGTTCAGACCGTAGAAGGCGACCCGCGCTCCCTTGGTGGTGCTGTCGGAGGACGACTGGTTGTAGGAGCCGGCCTTGAAGTACTGCTTGTAGGGGAAGAACGACGACGGGATCGGGTAGTGCGTGGTGCTGCCGTTGACGGTGAGGTCGATGGTGTCGCCCCCGGAGACGGCGATGGTGTAGCTCCACGTCTTGCCGACCGACACGTGTCCCACGGTGTGCGTGGTCTGGCCGCCGGAGGGGGAGTTCTCGGTGCCGATGACGATGTCGCCGCTGGAACGGTAGTAGAGCTCCATGAGCGGCTTCGTCGACGAGCCGCCGGAGCCCAGGTGTATCTGTCCGACGCACACGTTGGAGGTGACCGACACGACGCGCAGTGTCGCGCTCAGCTTGTGGCTGCCGCCCAGGGACCAGTCCGCCGCGCTCCCGCTGCGGTTCATCTCCCTCAACTCGGATCGGGCGTAGTTGGAGTTGGGGGTGGTGACGCCCTTCTCGGGCGCCCAGAAGGTCATCGCGCCGTCCCGGGTGTCGGTGTAGAAGTACGCGTCCTGGAAGCCGCCCGCTCCCTGGAGGCGGGCCGAGGAGATGGTCGTGGGGGAGCCGGGGGAGCCCACCGGTTCCTGCAACTGCCAGGTCGACAGGTCGAAGTTGCCGCCGGGTGCGACCTTCGGATCGGCCGCGCCCGCGCTGCCGGTGCCCAGGAGGGTGACCACGGTGACGACGCCCGCGACGGTGGTCGCGGCCAGAGCTCTGGAACGGATCATGTTCACGTCCTCGGTGATGTGGGGGAAGGGAGAGGAGCGCCGTGGATTCGCCGTCCGGGAGTTCATGAACGTGAACGATGAGCGCACCCGTGAACCCTGTTGTGGGCGGTGACGCTAAAGGTCCGGACCAATCCCGTCAAGAGGTCGCGCGCCGAAAGCGTGCTGACCCTGCTCGCGGTGCCGTCGCTGCGGACCGGCCGTGAACGAACGGGAAATCATGGACGCCTCCGGCCGGCTTGCGCACACTTCGACGAGCCGTCCGCCCTCGACCGAACGGCGTGCGCGTCCTGTGAGGATTTCGTCGCCGACTGCCGGACAGGGGTGGAGTTTAAGCATGTAGATGGTGATCTGGAAGTGTCCTTCTCGTGACGCGGTATTGCGCGGAATTCCGCCGTGCAGTAACTAGGTGAAGCGTGAATCTTTTCAGTCGTGGCACGTCAACCCGTCACCAGGCGCCCTTCGCCGCGCCGAGGACCGCTGTCGCCGACGCGCGGGACCGGGCCCGTTCCGCCGTACTCGATCCGGACCTGGCGGCACTCACCGGGGAATGGGCGATCGATCCGGCGCACAGCCGAATCGGCTTCTCCGTACGGCACGCCATGGTGACGACGGTGCGCGGAGCGTTCACGGAGTACCAGAGCCGCCTTTACTTCGACGGGCGCGACCCGGCCCGTTCCCGGGCCGAGATCGTGCTGTCCACGGCGAGCGTCGACACCGGCGTCGAGCAGCGCGACGCCCACCTGGTGGGCCGGGACTTCCTGGACGCCGCGACCTATCCGCGGATGCGGTTCGCCAGCACCGCCGTCCAGATGGCGGGAAGCGACGTCTACCGGATGACCGGGGACCTCACCATCAAGGACGTCGCCCGGCCCGTCGTCCTGGAACTCACCTACATAGGCCACGTCGACGACCCCTTCGGCTACCAGCGGGTCGGCTTCGACGGTACGACGACCATCAACCGCTCCGACTGGGGCCTGACGTACAACAGCCGGCTGGCCGAAGGCGGTGCCATGGTGAGCGAGAAGGTACGGCTCCAGTTCGACATCGCCGCCATCCGTACGGCGCCCGTGAGCTGACCGCGCCGGCCGGCCGAAGGCGGTCCGGCGCCGCGCCAGGGACCGTCAGGAGGTGCGGGCGCGGAGGCGACGCAGCATGCGCGGGTCCTCGAAGCCGACCGAGCGGGCGGCGGCGGCGACCGTCGTGCCGTGCCCGATGAGGTATTCGGCACGCTCCACCCGCAGGGTCTGCTGGTAGCGCAGCGGGGTGAGTCCGGTGGCGCCGGCGAAGAGACGGGTGAGGGTGCGCTCGCTCACGCCGACGGCCGAGGCCAGCGCGGGCAACGGCAGCGGCCGGTCGAAGCGGGCGTCGATCAGGTCCTGGGCGCGGTGCACCGTGTCGTCGAGGTGGGAACGGTGCCGGAGCATCGCGCTGGACTGCGGCTCGTCGCCGTTGCGCCGGGCGTAGACCACCATGTTGCGCGCCACCTGGGCCGCGACGGCCGGGCCGTGCCGGGCCGCGACCAGGTGCAGGGCCAGATCGATGCCGCTGGCGATGCCGGCCGAGGTGATCACCCGGTCGTCGCAGGTGAAGAGGACGTCGCGGACGACGGTCGCCGCGGGATGGCGCCGGGCCAGGGTGTCCTGCACCTCGTGATGGGTGGTGCAGCGGCGGCCGTCGAGCAGGCCGGCCTGGCCGAGCGCCTCGGCTCCGGCGCACACGCTGGCCACCGTGCCGCCCCTGCCGTGATGGTCCCGCAGGACGTCGAGGGGAGCGGCGCCGATGACCGGTACGTCGGTGCGGCCGCCCGTGCGCCAGCCCGGCACCACGATCAGGTCGTCGGCGGTGAGCTCGGGCCAGTCGGGTGCGGCGACCAACGGCAGACCCTGCGCGGTGGGGACCACCGGTCGCTCGGCGACGTAGGAGAGCGTGTAGCGGTGCCCGAAGTCGGCGGCCGTGGAGAAGACCTGCGCGGGGCCGGCCAGGTCCAGCAGATGGACTCCGGGCACCAGGAAGAAGACGACGTGGCTCACGATCCGGTCATCATGCCCGACGGTCGGCCGCGGCTTCCAGTTCGCCGACCGTGGCGATGGTCGCGAAGCGTCCGGCGAGGGCGTACTCGGTGCGCCTGATGATCTCCTCGGCGGACAGCGTGCGCGGGTCGGCCAGCAGTTCGGCGACGCTCAGTCCGGCGGGCGCGTCACGGTGCGCGACGGGGTTGGTCGCGGTGGCGTCGACGACGAACGTGACCTCGTAGCCGAGGTCCGAGGCGACGCGGGTGGTGGTCTCCACGCACTGCTCGGTGCGGATGCCGCAGACGGTGAGTTCGCGGATGCCGCGGGCGGTCAGCAGTTGCTGGAGGTTGGTGGTGGTGAAGGCGTTGTGGGAGGTCTTGTGGAGCAGGGGTTCCCCCTCCGCCCGGTGCAGCTCCTCCAGCAGCCGGACGTGTCCCAGGGCGGGGTCGAAGACGTCGCCGCTGCCGGGCTCGGAGTGCAGCACCCACACCACCAGGTCCCCGGCCTCCCGGGCGAGCCGGACGAGGCGGTCCACACGGTCGGCGATCTTCGGGTCGGAGATGGTCGCCCACAGGGGGCGGGCGCGGAAGGACTCCTGGACATCGATGACGATCAGTGCTCGGGTCATGCCTCCCAGCCTGCTGCCCGGCGGCGGCCGGCGACAGGCAGCATCGGGTCCGGCAGCGGACCGATCCGGTCAGCCGGAGGCCCCTCCGTGCGGTGCGTGGCCCGACGGTACCTCGTCCGGCAGGCTCCCGCGCAGCGCCCGCGCGGTGGTCGAGGGGTCGTAGCCCTCTGGGACACCCGCGACCAGGATGATGTCGCCCTCGATGTGCCGGGAACGCAGGGGGGCGATCTCCCGGTAGGCGGGCGAGTCCCACCACTCCCGCGCCTGCGCGAGGGCCGGGAACCCGATGACGACGACATGCCCGGGCCAGGCGCCCTCCTTCACCTCGTGCCCGGCGCCGTGCACCAGGAAGCGGCCGCCGTACGGCGCGAAGGTCGCGGTGATGCGGTCGATGTAGTCGGCGATCTCCCGGTGCGGGGTGGCTTCTCGCAGGTGGGCTATCGCGTAGGCGGTCATGGCGGTCCTTCCGGTCGGTCGGTCTCCCTGTGCCGACGACTGTGCCGCTCGCACCCACGGC
Source organism: Streptomyces sp. NPDC005574 (assembly GCF_040605435.1). Taxonomy (NCBI): domain Bacteria; kingdom Bacillati; phylum Actinomycetota; class Actinomycetes; order Kitasatosporales; family Streptomycetaceae; genus Streptomyces; species Streptomyces sp. NPDC005574. The sequence continues at coordinate 49,531 of NZ_JBEXCW010000055.1, read as the reverse complement.
CGGTCGATGACCCCGGAGGTAATGCCCCCGGCCGGCTCAGGCCAGCTTGCGGCAGTAGAGCGCGTCCGGGGTCTTCGCCGAACCGATCCGGCCGGTGTAGGCGATCCCGGCCGCGTACTCGTCGCTCGCGCACTGCCCCTTGTACCGGCCGTCGGCGAACTCGCCGCCCCTGGGTGCCGGGCCCCGGTTGTCGCCCCGGTCGAACCACACCGTACGGCTGCTCGTGCCCAGCTTCCCGGCCGGCGCCGCCGTGCACAGGGCGGTGGAGACGGCCGAGCCGCGCACGCTGTAGCCACTCAGGAACTGGCCGTCGGCGCACTGGAGTTTCGTGTACCCCGAGGCCCAGTCCTGGCCCGCGGCGACGTGCCGCTCGTCGACGACGACCTCGTGTGCGGCGGACGCGGCCCCCAGCGCGCCGGTGGTCACGTCGGAGCACAGGCCCCGGTTGCCGGTGTGGCTGAGGCCGAGCAGCCGCTGCCCGTCGGGGCAGGCGGCCTTGCGGGCACCCGGGTCCCAGTCGGGAAGGGCCCGCATGCGCCGCGACGCGACGAAGTCACCGTGGTCGGGGCTCAGCATGGACCAGTCCGGCACGGGATCGATGTGGCCGGTCCGGCTGTCGGCCTCGATGAGCCGGGTCCAGGCGGCGGCCCGCCAGTCGTCGCCGTCGTACAGGCCCATCCGGTGGCCGGCGGCGTCCCAGTGCAGCAGCGCCCAGCCGTTGCCCTTGCGGTTCTCGTGCCAGCCGACCAGCGGCCAGTACGCGAAGTCGGCGTCGGTGCGGATCAGTTGGTCGACGAAGTGCTCGAACCACGCGCGCTGCGCCACCCCGGTCTCGTCGCGGCCCCCGACACCGAACTCGCTGATCCAGACGGGGGCGGTGAAGTGCTGGTCGGGTTCCGACGCCACGAAGAACGCCTGCCGGTCGAGCACCCGGACGAGTTCGGCCGGGCTCAGGTCGCGGTAGCGGGGGTCGCTGGTCTCGCCCGTGCCGGTGGCACCGCTGTGGTTCGGTCCGGTGTAGTCGTAGAAGTGCGCGGAGTACACGAGTTTGCCGGAGTCCACCAGGGTGTGGGAGAGGCGGCGCACGGGTTCCAGTGTGGGGCGTTCGTGGGGGAGTCCGTCGACCGGGATGCCGGTCCAGTTGATGCCCTCGACGATGATCAGCAGATCGGGGTTGGCCTCGGTCAGGATGCGGTCGCCGACGTGCTGGGAGGCGGCGAACCAGTCGTGGTCGTCGCCGAGTCCCCAGTTGGGGTCGTCGAGGACGGAGCGGCGCACCTCGTTGTAGAGGTCGGCGCCGACGACCCGCTTGTTGTCGCGGTAGCGGCGGGCCATGAACAGCCAGTCGCTCTCCCAGGCCTCGGTGGTCCGGCTCGCGTTCCAGCGCTCGTTGCCGTCGACGCCGCAGCACCAACGCGTCGTGTTGGTGTGGTTGTTGAGGATGACGGCGAGACCCGCGGCGGTGAGTTCGCGTACCACGACGTCGTAGACCTGCAAGGGGGTCTTTCCGCGCAGCGCGGGGTTGGCGGCGACGGCGGCGTCCGTGACGGGGCCGCCGTCGTGGATCATCTCGTTGGAGAACGGCAGCCGGATGCTGTTGACGCCGATCTCCCGGAAGCCGGCGATGATCTCGGCCATGGGGGCGCGGTCGAGGCCCAGCGGCATGCGGTGGGAGTTCTCCCCGGCGTGGTGGTCGGCGTCGTCGTCCACGCTGCCGGAACCGTTCCAGGTGCCGCTGGCGCCGTGCCAGTTGCCGGAGCGGAGCTTGAAGCGGTTGCCGTTCGCGTCCACGATCCAGCGGCCCCGCGTGCTGAGCGGGGCGGTCCAGTCCGCCGCCGCGACCTGGGGCGGGGCGGCCGACCCGGTCGCCGGCTGTGGCCCGGCCGCCGCCTCGGGGACGGACACCGTGGGCGCCACGAGAAGGACGACGGCGGCCAGAGTGGCCCTGGCGAAGGATCCACGCACGGTCGGCCTCCCGGAACGGCTTTGTCATGACGCCGTCATCATGGGGGGTGGCGGGGTATTGGTCCAGTCCTTCGGGCGCCGGATGTCCGTAGGCGGGTGAGGTTGCCGGGTGTCCGGCATGAGCAGCTGTTACTCAGGGTAACCAGTGGACGGAATGGGTGGGGTCGCGCAGGCGTTGTACGAAGCATGAGTGACGTGCCCGACGAGAAGCCCGCGCCCGCGCGTGAGCCCTCGTCGGCCCGGGAGCGACTCGTGGCCGAGCGGGCGTCGACGTGCGAGCGGATCGCGGCCCTCCAGCGCGACTTCGACGGCATCGTCGAGGCGAACGCGCTGGTCGCCGTCGACGACGAGCACGATCCGGAGGGCTCCAGCACGGCCTTCGAGCGCGCCCATGTCGCCGCCCTGCTGTCGCGGTCCCGCGAGCAGCTCGCCGAACTGGACCGCGCGCTGGACCGGCTGACGCGGGGCGACTACGGGCGGTGCGAGGAGTGCGGCGAGGCGATTCCCGAGGCTCGGCTGGAGGCGCGGCCGGGGGCGACGAAGTGTGTGCGCTGTGCGGGGGGTCGTCGTTTGTGAAACGGCGCGCTGTCCTGGGGTGGTTCTTCGGGTGCGGGGCGTGTGGGGGTTGAGGTCGTTGCGCAGTTCCCCGCGCCCCTGATGGTTCGTTGGGTGCGGGTGGGTGGGGGTTGGGGTTGTTGCGCAGTTCCCCGCACCCCTAGGAGTTCGTGGGGGCGGGCGTCTTGCGCAGTTCCCCCCTGAAAGGTCGTTGGGGAGGGGTGGGCCTCGTTCTCCGCGTGCTCCAGGACGGCCCGCTCGAACTCCGCCAGCCGCGCGTCGAACTGCGCGCTGTCGACGTCCGTCTTCTCCAGGCCGGCGAGCACCTTGTTGGCCTCCGCCTCCTCCTCGTTGCGGGCGTCGGCCTCCCGCTTGCCCGCGGTCTCCGCGGCCACGGGACGCACGATCATCTCCTCCGTGGTCTCGTGCACCGCCAGCAGCGCCCGCAGTTCGTCGAACGCCTCCCGCTTCTCCGCCCCCCGGGAGCTCTTGACCTTGGTGAACAGCTGCCGGATACGGGCGTGCTGCTCCACCCCACCCGAAGGACACGCGCCACCACAACCGACCTGACCAGGCCCTACTAGTCACCAGCACGGGCAGGGAGAAACCCCACGGATCCCGCCGTACGGCCGGAAACAGCGGGTTCCCGGGACCGCGGGGCCGGGCATGATCGCAGCCGCGCCGGGGAACCAGGAACCGCGATCGGCACCACGGCCGCGTGCGGGGCCGGGAACCGCCGTCCCGGCAGGGCGGGCGGTGTCCGCTCCCGTCGTGGTCCGCCCCCGTCCGGCCGCCGGCAGCAGCGTCCGGGCCTTCGACGAACGCCTCCGAGGAACGGATCCGTATGGAGAGTCCGCCCAGCTTCACCCTCACCGCCACCGTCCTCGACGCCCCGGACGCGCGCGCCCTGGCCGGCTTCTACGCCGAGCTGCTCAACTGGCCGGTGCGTACGGACGAAGCGGACTGGGTGACGCTCGCGCCGCCCGGCGGCGGCGCCGGCCTGTCCTTCCAGACCGAGTCCCGGTTCGTGCCTCCGACCTGGCCGGCGGAGGGCGGGGCGCAGCAGATGATGACGCACCTGGACATCGAGGTGACCGACCTGGCCTCGGCCGTCGGGCGCGCGACCGCGCTGGGCGCGTCGGTGGCCGGCTTCCAGCCGCAGGACGACGTACGGGTCATGCTCGATCCCGTCGGCCACCCGTTCTGCCTCTGGATCCGCGACGCCACCGTGTAGCCCCGACCGGACCGGAGGGCCCGGGCGCGCGGGTGCAGGGGTGCGGCCGGGCGCCGCGCGGGGGACGGGCCGACGTCGGCCACCGGGCGCCTCACCGGGTCCCAACGCGGGCGGGCTCGCGCCGGAAGCCGCCCGCGGGACTTGTGGGGCCGAAGGACGGGCTCAGGCGCGCCGGCCGCCCTTGCCCCGGACCGGCCGGACCGGGTTTGTCAGTCCCGGTGCTCGGTGGGACCCGGGGGAGCGGGCGGTTCGCCGCCGCGCGCGATGACCTCCGCGCACAGGTCCCGCAGTCTCATGTCGCGGCTCTGCGCGGTGTGACGCAGGGTCGCGAGCGCCTCCTCGCCGGTGCAGCGCTCCCGGGCCATCACGAAGCCGATCGCCTGGTTGACGACTGCGCGGTGGTGCAGCGCCTGCTGGATGTCGCGGACGACCTGCGGCGAGGCGGGCGTGCGCCGGGCGAGCAGGATGGCTCCCGTCGCCTGGGAGGCCAGGTCGCGCAGGGCCCGGCGGTCGCAGGTGTCGAAACCGTGGGGCAGCGGGGAGTAGAGGTTGAGCGCGCCGGCGACATCGGTGCGCGGCGCGATGGGCAGCGACAGTGAGGAGCGCGCCCCGCAGGCCGCGGCGAGCGAGGGGTAGTCGCCCCAGCGCTTCTCCTCCCGCAGGTCGGTGACGTCGACCTCCAGGTTGTCGCGCAGCGCCTGCAGACAGGGGCCGTCACCGAGCCCGTACTGCTTCTCGTCGAGCGCCGACGCGCTGACGCCCGCGCTGGTCACGGTCATCGGCTGACCCTCGAACTGGAGGGTGAGGCCGCATCCGTCGGCGTTCGGGGCGTAGTTCATCGCGGCCAGGGCCAGGGAGTGCAGGAAGTCGTCGAGGGTCTCGGTGTCCAGCAGGAGATCGATGATGTGCGGAAGATGCGGCTCGTCGCCTTCGTCCATCACGGCCGTCCGTTCCGCGGGCGGGTGCCCGCCGACCAGGAGGGGTGTGCGGTCGCCGAGGCGTGCGCGTTCCTGACCGCAGGCTCCCCTCGCGGTACACGGCCGCCGAGGACGGCGTCCGCACCACCCACCCTCCACCAACCCGTCACCGCATGCAACGAGCGGCCGCGATCACCCCGCCCAGCGGCAGGTGGGGCCCTCGCGCCGTGCGCGCGCGGGGCGCCGACGTGGCCGCAGGGCCGGACAGTTGCTCATCGGGCCGCCACGGCGGATCCTCGGGCACGGATGATCCTCGTACCGGGCAAGGAGCAGGCATGACGACCGACGCCACCGAGACCAGCGTCACCGACGAGGTGGTGCGGAGCCTGCGCGGGACGGCGGACCCCCGCCTGCGCGAACTGCTCACCGGCCTGGTCCGCCACCTGCACGCCTTCGCCCGCGAGACCCGTCTGACGCCGAAGGAGTGGGAGCGGGCCGTCGCGTTCCTGACGGCGACCGGACAGACGTGCACCGGCACCCGGCAGGAGTTCATCCTGCTGTCGGACGTCCTCGGCCTGTCGATGCTGGTCGAGACGGTCCACGGCGACCGCGCGGCCGGCGCCACCGAGTCGACGGTCCTCGGCCCCTTCCACATGACCCAGTCCCCGGTCCGCGCCCTCGGCGACAGCATCGACCTGGTGGGTGGCGGCGAGCCCTGCGTCGTCAGCGGCCGGGTGCGGTCCGAGGACGGCGCCCCGCTGCCGGGCGCCGTCCTCGACGTCTGGCAGGCCGACGGCGAAGGCTTCTACGACGTGCAGCGACCGGACACCCAGCCGCCGGGCAACGGCCGCGGCCTGTTCACGGCGGACGCCGAGGGCCGCTTCCGGTTCCGCACCTGTGTGCCGAGCCCCTACCCGATCCCCACGGACGGCCCGGTCGGCACGCTGCTGCGGGCCACCGGCCGGCACCCCTACCGCCCCGCGCACATCCACTTCATCGCCACCGCCGACGGCCACACGCCGGTCACCACGCACATCTTCGTGGCGGGCAGCGACCACCTCGACTCCGACGCGGTGTTCGCGGTGAAGAAGAACCTGGTCCAGGACTTCGACGTGACCGACGACCCCGCCCTGGCACGGGAGTTCGGGGTCCCGAACCCGTTCCGCCTCGCCCGCTTCGACCTCGTGCTGGAGCGTACGGCGTGAACGACCCCGGCTTCTCCTACGAGACCCGCCCGGTGCGGGTCGTCTTCCGGCCCGGCGCCGCCCGGACCGCGCCGCCGGAGGAGGCCGACCGCCTCGGCCTGCGGCGGCTCCTCGTGGTCTGCGGCAGCCGCGGCGAGAGCACCGCCCGGACCGTCGCGCGGGCCCTCGGCGACGCCTGCGCGGGCCTGCACACCGGGGCCCGTATGCATGTGCCCGCCGACACCGCCGAACGGGCCGTGGAGGAAGCCAGGGCGGCCGGCGCCGACGGGATCGTGGCGGTCGGCGGCGGCTCCGCCATCGGCCTCGGCAAGGTGATCGCCCTGCGCACCCGACTGCCGCTGATGGCCGTGCCGTCGACCTACTCCGGCTCCGAGATGACCCCCGTCTGGGGCCTGACCGAGCACGGCGTCAAACGCACCGGCCGCGACCCGGTGGTCCAGCCCCGAAGCGTCGTCTACGACCCCGAACTCACCCTGTCCCTGCCCGTACCGCTCACCGTGACCAGCGCGGTCAACGCGCTCGCCCACGCCGTCGAGTCCCTCTACGCCCCGGACACCTCGCCCCTGGTGTCGCTGATGGCGGAGGACGGCGCCCGGGCGCTGACCGAGGCCCTGCCGGTCCTGGCGAAGCGCCCCGGCGACCTCGACGCACGAGGCCGGGCCCTGTACGGGGCCTGGTTGTGCGGGACGTGCCTGGGCTCCACCACCATGGGCCTGCACCACAAGATCTGCCATGTGCTGGGCGGCACCTTCGGGTTGCCGCACGCCGAGACGCACACCGTGGTGCTCCCGTACGTCCTCGCCCACAACGCCCCCGCCGCCCCGGGAGCGGTGGCCGCGCTGCGCCGGGCGCTGGGTGCCCGGGACGTCCCGGGCGCCCTGTGGGAGCTGGCCGGAAGCCTGGGCGCGCCGCGCTCCCTGGCCGAACTCGGCCTGCGCCCGAGCGATGTGGGGGCGGCGGCCGACCAGGTGGCGGCCCAGCCGTACGCCAATCCGCGTCCGGTGACGGCGGACGAGGTCCGGGCAGTCCTCGGGGCGGCCTACGAGGGTCGGCCGCCGTCGACGCCCGAGGTGTGAGGGCCGGCGAAAGGAGCGCGGGCGGACGCGCGAAGGCCCCGACTGGACGGGGGGACCAGCCGGGGCCGTGTGCGGTGGCGTGCGGAGGGCGGTCGCCTCGCGGCGAAAGGCTCCACAGGGCTTCAGCCGAACGATCGTCCCTGTGGGCTGTGGGTAGGCCCGGGGACACTGTCCCCTCCGCGGCCACATACAGATGAACGGTCAACCAACTCTGGTTGTTCCGGCCTTGCCCCGTACCGCGTGTGAAGTGGAGCACCCCTCCCGGACACCACGACCACCGCGGACGGCCGGGGGTGAAGTCCCCGGCCGTCAGGAGCAGTCGTAGGTGAAGCGGGTGGCTGCCGTGCCGGCGGAGGGGGTCAGGACGCGCAGCGTCGCCCGGGCGCGGTAGCGACCCTCGCCCTGGAACGTCCACAGCAGGTGCACCCGTGCCTGCTTGCGGCCCGAGGGCAGCACCTCGCGCAGGACACCGGAGGTCGTGCCGTCGCTGCGCACCCAGCGGTAGGTCACGGTGCCCGGCCGGCCGTCGGTGGTGATCACGCCCGTGACGTCCACGGTGTCGTCGCAGGCCGCGGCCGACGTGCGGGAGGTGACGGACACGCTCTCCACGGTGAGACCGGTGCCCGCGCGGTACCAGGCCAGAAGCAGGACGACCACGACCAGCACCAGCAGCGGCAGGGCGTGCCGGCGCGGGTCACGACGTGGACGCGGGGCGGGCACAGCGAGGACCGGCAGGGTCGGGTGGGAACGCTGGGCGAGGGCGGCGGTCACGCCGGGCCCGAAGCGCAGCAGCGTGCCCTCGACGCGATCGGGCGGCGTGGCCTGCCTTCCGGTGGGCTCCGCGACCAGGGTGCGGTCCGGCTCAGGGCGCTGGAACCAGTGACTGCCCAGCACCGTGGCGCTGTAGTCGTCCCCGGCGGCGGCGGCGGCGGCGGGGACGGTGACGGCGGACGGCGGTTCGCCGCCGAGCCGCCGTGTGGAGTCGTCGGGCGCGGTCATCGGAGGTCGCACCGCCTCGTCAGGAGTTGCTGCGACGCGCCGCCGTCGGCGGACGCGGGGGTCGTGGTGGCCTGTACGGCCCAGTAGCAGCCCGTGCCCTGGAAGGTGTGGTCGACGGGGAGCGTGTACTGCGTGGCGCCGCTGCGGTCGAAGGTCTGCGGTGAGCCGTCCGGTGTGCCGAGCTGCCCGCTGGTGTCGCCCGTGTACCAGGAGACGGTGACGGTGACGGGGCCGGTGCCGTCCACGGTGAGGGTGACGGTCGTCGTGCCGGTGCTCGGGCCGGTCTGCCGGAAGCCGGTGACGGTGACGGACTTGACCGCGGGCGCGGCCGGCGGGGCGGACGTCGTGGGAGGCGCGGTCGTCGGCGGGGGCGTGGTCGTGGCGCCGCCGGACGGGGTCACGTCCGCGGTGGTGTCCGGGGCGGACGCCGACGCGCTGGCGGAGGCCGCCGGGTCGGAGCCGGACGCTGAGGGGCTCAGCGACCCGGTGGGGTCGGGGGACGCGGACGGACCGGCCGTCGCGGTCGCCGTGGCGGAGGCGGTGGGACCCGAGGTCACTCCGGGCCGCGCGCTGGTCGTGGCGAGCGCCTGCGCCGCCTGCGCCGTGTCCGGGTTCCCGCCGCGGGGCAGGCCGTGGGCGAGGAGGACCAGCAGGAGCGCGGCGACGACGGCCACCAGCACCCCGGGAAGGGTGGGCCGCCACGCGCGCGCCCGTCCGGCGCCCCGGACCGGTGCCGGACGCAGGACGGTCCGCGCCAAATCCGTGGTGGACTCCGTCCTGCTGCGGGCCGACGGCAGCAGCAGCGCCAGCAGCACCATGAGGGCGGCGAGCCCGGCCCGGCCGCGTTCCTCCCAGTCGGGGCCGTAGCCGCCGACCGCGGCCGCCTCCAGTTCCGCGACGAACGCCTCGGCGTGCTCGGGCCGCTCCGCCGGGGACTTGGCCAGACCACGCAGGACCAGCGGCCGTACGGCCTCGGGCACCTCCTCGAAGGGCACCGGGGAGTCGACGTGGTGCAGGGCGAGTTCGGCGAGGTTGTCGCCCGCGTACGGTTTGTGGCCCGTCAGGCACTCGAAGAAGGTCGCCGTGGCCGCGTACACGTCGCCGGCCGGTGAGGCGGGCGCTCCCGTCCACTGCTCCGGCGCCATGTAGGAGGGTGTTCCGGCGACACCGGCGCTCTCGCCGGTGCTCACCGCGATGCCGAAGTCGACGAGCTTCGACGCGCCGTCCGGCATGACCAGGACGTTCTCCGGCTTGTAGTCGCGGTGGACCACGCCGAGGCGGTGCGCGTCGGCCAGGCCGAGCAGCGAGCCCTTGAGCAGCACGAGCGCCGCCTCGGGCTCGATCGGGGCCTGCCGGGTCAGCACGGACCGCAGGGAGGCGCCGTCCACGAGCTCCATCACGATGGCGGCGCCGTCGGGGCTCTCCACGTACTCGTACAGTCCGGCGACGTAGGGGCTGTCCAGGCCGGCGAGCAGCCGTGCCTCCGCGCGGAAGTCGTGCACGAAGCCCGGGCGGGTGTGCAGCGACTCACTGAGGTACTTCACCGCGACCGGGGTGCCGGTGTCCTCGTGCACGGCGAGCACGACCCGCCCGCTCGCACCGGAGCCCAGTTCCAGCGACTCGGTGTATCCGGGAACTGCCCATGTGCTCATCCGCATTCCCCTCGGGGCCGACGTGGTTCCGGTGCGTTCCAGGCCTCAGAAGCTTCCGGCCACGGGATGACAGACACCATTTCGGCCACTTCGGTTGCGGTCAAGCGGCCGGACGGCCCCCGGTGCGCGCGGAGCGGCCCACGGCACGGCCGAAAACGGGCCACGGCCCACCCCCCGGCAGGGGGATGGACCGTGGCGACCCTCTCCCGGAGGGTCAGACCCGGGCCGGCACGGGAACGCGGGGAAGCGCCCGCCCGGGACGTGCCGCCGTCAGGAGCAGCCCGCCGGCGTCGGCTGCGACGCGTCGCGGATGAGCGCCTCGTGGGCCGCCTTCAGCCGTGCCACGTCGGGCTTCACCACCCTGCGGTCGTAGGTGACCAGTCCGTTCAGCTCGCCCTCCACGTCGGAGATCTGGGTGTAGACGGCGCCGTTGCCGCCCGCGCAGGCGAGCCGGTGCACCTCGGCCAGCCGGGCCAGGTAGTCGTCGGTGTACGTCGCCGGGTCGACGTCCACGTAGGACTGCTGCACCGACCAGGCGTGACCGGGCACCGCGAGGCCGAGACCGCCGTACTCGCCGCTGACCAGGGCCCGTTTCCCGTCGGGGGCGGGCGGCAGCGCCGGGCTCGGGTAGCCGTGCTCGTCCATGATGTCGCCGGTGCCGCCGTCGACGCCCAGGTTGAGGCCCGACATGCTGTTGACCAGCCGTGTCGGGTCCCAGGACTTGGCCTGGTCGGCGATGCGGGCCTCGTCGTACTGGCCCCAGCCCTCGTTGAAGGTCACCCACATGACGATCGACGGGCTGCTGTAGTGCTCGTCGATCATTTGCTTCATCTCGCGCTCGTACTCGGCGCGGGACGCGGCGTCCGGATCGACCCCGGCGGTCATCGCGGGCATGTCCTGCCACACCATCAGGCCCAGCCGGTCCGCCCAGTAGAACCAGCGGTCGGGCTCCACCTTGATGTGCTTGCGCACCGCGTTGTAGCCCAGCCGCTTGTGCAGCCTCAGGTCGTACGCGAGGGCCTCGTCGGTCGGCGCGGTGTGCAGGCCGTCCGGCCAGAACCCCTGGTCGAGGGTGGCCATCATGAAGACCGGCTTGCCGTTGAGGACGGTGCGCGGGACGCCGTCGACCTTCTCCACGGCGACGGACCGCATCCCGAAGTAGCTGCCGACGCGGTCGGCGCCGACCTTGACCCGCAGGTCGTACAGGAACGGGTCGTCGGGCGACCACAGGCGCGGGTGGGCGATCCTCAGCACCAGCGGCTTCCCGGTGCGTCCCGTGACCGTGCCCACCACGCGCTTCCCGGCGTACGCGGTGGCGGTGACCGCCACTCCGTCCCGCACGCCCTGAGGTTCGACGACGAGCCGGCCGCCTGCGACGTCGGGCGTCAGCTTCAGCGAGTCGACGTGGTCGGCGGCGACCGGTTCCATCCAGACGGTCTGCCAGATGCCGGAGGACGGCGTGTACCAGATGCCGCTGGGGTCCAGGCGCTGCTTGCCCAGCGGCGGGTTCTCGCCGTCCTGCGCGTCCGTCGGGTCGTAGACGCCGACGATCAGTTCCTGGGTGCGGCCGGGCTTCAGCGCGTCGGTGACGTCGGCACCGAACTTGTCGTAGCCGCCCTTGTGCCGGGCCACCCTGGTGCCGTTGACGTACACCTCGGACTGCCAGTCGACGGCGCCGAAGTTGAGCCGCAGCCGTTTGCCGGAGCCGATCCTCCAGTCCTTAGGAACGGTGAAGGTCCGGCGGTACCACATGCGGTCCTCGTGCCGTTCGATGCCGGAGAGCTGGGACTCCACGGGGTAGGGCACGAGGATCCTCTCGCGGAGGTTCCTGCCGACCGGGGGCTGCTCCCCGGCCTCGGCGGCCGCGAACTGCCACTGCCCGTTGAGGTTGCGCCAGTCGGCGCGGGTCAGCTGGGGGCGCGGGTACTCGGGGTGGGCGTTGCCCGGGGTGACGTCGTCCGCCCACTTCGTGCGGAGTTGGTGGGTGGAGTGGTTGGGGCCGCTGCTCCAGAAGGGGTTGACAACGTTGCCATCGCTTCCGGAGAGACCGCCCCGTCCGTCGTAGCGCAGGTCGGCGGTGCCGCGGGCCGTGCCGGTCTTGTTGCCGACGACCGGTTCCGCCAGGCCGATGAGCAGGGTCCTCGGGTCGGCGGGGTCCAGCCGGGCGTCGCTCAGCGGCCACTTGGCGCCGCCGATCACGGCCTCCGTGTGGTCGGTGAAGCCGTCCGGGGGCGCGGTCAGTGCCTGGGCGAAGTCCAGGCGCAGGGTGCGTCCGTCGGCCAGGACCGTCGTCGCGACGGCTCCGTCGTAGTCGTACCCGTCGGGCAGCCGCAACGCCGACTGGGGGACGGCCGTCTTGTCTCCGCCGGGCGGGGTCCAGCGCAGGTGCAGGTTGGAGCCGCCGAAGTGCTCGAAGTACTCGACCTTGATGTCGTAGGCCCGTCCGGCGGTCAGGTCGACGGGCTGCGAGGTCTGTTCCCGGTCCCAGTCGTCGACCCAGTGGTCGATGGTGAGCCGGCCGTCGATCCACAGCCGGAAGCCGTTGTCGCCGGTGATCGAGAAGGTGTGGGCGCCGGTCCGCTCCGGCACGATCCGGCCGGTCCAGCGGACGCTGACGTCGTCGGACTGTCCGGTGGCGAAGTTCAGGCGCGGCTCCAGGTTGTCGAAGTCGAGACGGGGGTCGAAGCCGGTCGCCTTCAACTCGTGGAAGTCGAAGGCCCCGGGGGCTGACTGGGTGTAGTACTCGGCTTTCAGGCCGTGGACCTCGACGGGGTCGTCTGCCGCGGTCGCGGCCGGTACGGCGGTGACACCCGCCATGCCGAGCATCGCCGCGAGCAGGAGAGCCAGTCGAATTCTGAGGTGCCTGATGCGCACGAATCCTCCTTGCTGAGGAAGGGTGGCGGCTCGTTGCTTCAGTCTGTACAACGTTGGAAAGGACGGCGGTTGGCATCACAACACGGCTCCTGCCCTCTGTCCAGGGTCATGACAAACGCGCCGGTGGTGGCGGTGCGCGGGGATGAGGAGGAGACGCCGTGCGGGTCGGTCTGAAGGACGTCGCGGAGCGCGCCGGTGTCTCGATCAAGACGGTGTCGAACGTCGTCAACGACCGTCCGCACGTCACCCCGGCCCTCCGGGCACGGGTCCGGGTCGCGATCGAAGAGCTGGGCTACCGCCCCAATCTGGCGGCGCGTCACCTCCGCAAGGGCCGCACCGGCATCATCGCCCTGGCCGTCCCGGAACTCGGCAACCCCTACTTCGCGGAGCTGGCCGGAGCCGTCGTCGACGCCGCGGCCGCGCACGATCTCACCGTGCTCCTCGACCACACCCGGGGCGACCGCGAACAGGAGATCCTGGTCAGCCAGGGGTTCCGGGCCGACCTGATCGACGGACTGATCCTCAGCCCGCTGGAGCTGGAGACCGAGGACCTGCGCGCCCGCACCGACGACGTCCCGCTCGTCCTGCTCGGCGAGCGGGTCTTCGACCTGCCCTACGACCACATCGCGATCGACAACGTGGCGGCGGCGCGCACGGCGGTACGCCACCTCCTGGACCGGGGCCGGTCGCGGATCGCCTGCCTCGGGGCCCGCACGGATTCGGCCAACCGCCCCGCCCAACTGCGACTGGTCGGCTGGCGCGAGGAGTTGACGGCCGCCGGGGTTCCCGCGCCCGACGACCTGGTGGTGCCGGTCGGCGGCTGGGACCGGGACGAGGGAGCGCGGGCGATGGCCCGGCTGCTGGACTCGGGGGCATGCCCGGACGCGGTGTTCGCCTACAACGACCTCGTCGCCATCGGCGCGATGCGGGTGCTGCACGAGCGCGGTCTGCGGGTGCCGGACGACGTGGCGGTGGTCGGGTTCGACGATCTTCAGGAGGGCCGGTTCGGGGCGGTCACCCTGACCACCGTCTCGCCGGACAAGCAGGCCATCGCCCGCCTGGCGGTGGCCTCCCTGCTGCGCAGTCTCACGGGCGGGGCGGAGTCCGGCGGGCAGCAACTGACGCCCGGATTCCGGCTGGTGGAGCGCGAGAGCACGCTGGGCCGGGGCGACGGCGTCCGTCCCGGCTGAGCTTCGCCCACCCTGTGCCGTTGCAGGGGACGCTGTGCCGCGCCTGCGGGACAGTGGTGCCGCCCACCCGCCCGGCGACGGGGCCGCGCGGACGAGTGTGCGCGAGGTCCGCGTCGAGGACCCCGGGGCCGCCCGGCGGCCCCACGACACGATCGCCTCCGGACGGTCGGTCCAGCGCGGCGTCTTCCGCTTCAGTCGCCTTGAGTCGCTTTCAGTCGCTCTTGCGGGCCACGCCGCCGTAGAAGCCGATCTCGCCGGAGCGGGCCGGCGGCGGGGTGTCCGGGCGCCAGAACGGGACCTGGGCCAGGCCGGGTTCGATCAGGTCGAAGCCGTCGAAGAACCGCTCGATCTCCGCGTGGGGGCGCAGGTTGAGGGTGGCGGTGGCCTGCTGGTAGACGGCCTGCGCGGCGCTGCGGTCGGCGAAGTCGCCGGTGGCGTGGGAGAGCACGAGGAAGCTGCCGGCGGGGAGCGCGTCCCGGAGGGTGGCGATGATCTGCCCGGGCTTGTCCGCCTCGGTGAGGAAGTGGATGACGGCCACCAGGAGCAGGGCGACCGGCTCGTCGAAGTCGATCACGCGGCGGACGTCGGGGTGGTCCAGGACGGACCGCGGGTCGCGCAGGTCGGCGAGGACGGTGCTGGTGGCGCCGGAGCCGCTGAGCAGCGCGTTGGCGTGCGTGTTGACGATCGGGTCGTTGTCGACGTAGGCGATGCGTACGTCGGGTGCGATCTCCCGGGCGGTCTCGTGCACGTTAGGAGAGGTGGGGAGCCCGGTGCCGATGTCGAGGATCTGCCGGACCCCGCTTGCGACGACGTGGCGGACGGCGCGCTGGAGGAAGGCGCGGTTGGCGCGCACGCCGATCCGCACCTCGGGTGCGGCGGCGGCCAGTTGGTCGGCGGCCCGCTGGTCGACCTCGTAGTTGTCCTTGCCGCCGAGCAGGTAGTCGTAGATGCGCGCGGGGTGCGGCCTGCTGGTGTCGATCTCCTCGGCACGGAAGCCGTTCTCTCTCACGCTGCGCTCCTCTCGACAAAACCGCTCCGGCTCCCCGCCGTGCACGGCTGCGGACAGTTTCCCATATCAACCCCGTTGCTCTGGAACGTAGTTCATGGTGCGCGGATGCCTGTGGCGCGGGAGCTCCGGTGGGGCGAGGGGCGGTCTGCCGCGGCTTCGGTGGGCGATGTCGACCGGCACCCGGCCGCGGGTGCCGGCGTCGACGTGGTCGTGTGCCCGGGCGATCCAGCGGGAAGCGTGCGCCGAGGTCCGCGGTGAGCGCGCCGACGGCCGCCGCGGCGGTGAGATCCCGTGCGGCCTGCCTCTTCGCCGCGGCGGGGAGCCGTCGCTGCCGAGCAGGCGGACCGTGACGTTGCTGAACAGCATGGGCCAGAGGGGGAGTTCGGCGCGGGTGCCGTGGGCGGCCGCGACGGCGTCGGGCGCGGTGACCGCGTTGTCGAGGTCGGCGTTGTCGGACCGGGACACCTCGACGACACGGTGCACACGGCCGGGCGAGGACGGCCGGCCGTCCCGCGCGGCGCGCGTGACGTGCCCGTCCGCAGGTGGGCGCGCGGAGCCGTGCCGGGAGAGCGGGGCATGATCCGGGCGTTGCGGGAAACCCGGAGCGGGTCAGCGGGCCACCGACCGCCCGAACCGGAGCCGCCGGTTCGAGGTCGTCTTTCACCAGGGAATCGGTGCTCATGGACCACTCGAAGGCGCCCGTGCTGGAAGCGCTGGCCGCTTACCACGCAGAGGGACAGACACCGTTCACCCCGCCCGGACACAAGCAGGGACGCGGTGCGGACCCCCGCGTCCGCGCGGTCCTCGGCGACAGCGTGTTCCGCTCGGACGTGCTGGCCACCAGCGGCCTGGACGACCGGACCTCCTCGCACGGCGTCGTCCAGCAGGCCCAGGAACTGATGG
Source organism: Streptomyces sp. NPDC005574 (assembly GCF_040605435.1). Classification (NCBI taxonomy): domain Bacteria; kingdom Bacillati; phylum Actinomycetota; class Actinomycetes; order Kitasatosporales; family Streptomycetaceae; genus Streptomyces; species Streptomyces sp. NPDC005574. Next base: position 33,952 of record NZ_JBEXCW010000055.1, on the reverse strand, counting down.
CGGACGCCGTCGGCGCCGACCACGCCTTCTTCTCCACCTGCGGCAGCTCCCTGTCGGTGAAGGCCGCCATGCTGTCCGTGGCGGGCCCGCACGAGAAGCTGATCGTCGGCCGGGACGCCCACAAGGCCCTGGTCTCCGGCCTGGTCCTCGCCGGCATCCGGCCCGTCTGGGTGGACCCCCAGTGGGACGCCGAACGGCATCTGGCGCATCCGCCGTCGGTCGAGGCGTTCCGCGCGGCCCTCGCCGAGCACCCGGACGCCCGCGGTGTCCTGGTGACCACGCCCACGCCCTACGGAACCTGCTCGGACCTGGCCGGTATCGCCCGCATGTGTCACGAGCGCGGCGTCCCCCTGGTCGTCGACGAGGCGTGGGGCGCGCACCTGCCCTTCCACCCGGATCTGCCGGCCTGGGCGATGGACGCGGGCGCCGACGTCTGCGTCACCTCCGTGCACAAGATGGGGTCCGGACTGGAGCAGAGCTCCGTCTTCCACCTCCAGGGCGACCTGGTCCGTTCGGAGGTCCTGCAGAGCCGCGAGGACCTCCTCGGCACGACCAGCCCCTCCGTCCTGCTGTACGCGGCACTCGACGGGTGGCGCCGCCAGATGGTGCAGCACGGCCGGGGGCTGTACGACGAGACACTGGGCCTGGCCCGCCGGACCCGTGAGCGGATCGCGGCGATCGACGGACTGCACGTGCACGACCGGGAGGACTTCTGCGGCCCCGACGCCGCCTTCGACCTCGACCCGCTGCAGATCATCATCGACATCACCGCTCTCGGCACCACCGGATACCAGCTCGCCGACTGGCTGCGCGCGCACCACGCGATCAACCTGCACCTGGCGGACCACCGCCGTATCAGCGCCCAGCTCACCCACGCCGACGACGAGCGGAGCGTCGGCCTCCTGCTGCGGGCGTTGTACGACATGGTCGGGCACGCACCCCGGCTGCGGCCCGCTCCCCGCGTGGAGGTGCCCGATCCGGCGGAACTGTGCCTGGAGCAGGTCCTGCTGCCGCGCGACGCGTACTTCGGGCGCGTGGAACAGGTGCCCTGGGACAAGGCCGTCGGCCGGATCACCGCCGAGATGCTGACCCCGTACCCGCCGGGCATCCCGGCCGCGCTGCCCGGCCAACGGCTCAACGCCGCCGTCGTGCGCTACCTGCGCACCGGGGTGGAGGCGGGCATGGTCGTCCCGGACGCGGCGGACCCGGAGGTCGACTCCATCCGGGTGGCCATCGAGGACTGACCCCGACTGCCGCGCCACGGCTACCGGGTCCGCTCCCCGACGCCGCGCGCAGCACGCGTTCAGGCGACGCGGCCCGCTTCGGCCTTCCCGCTCTCCCGCAGCCGTGACCACGCCTCCTCACGCACCTCGGACGTGAGGAGGACGTCTGCCGCCGTGCAGGCCAGGGCCTGGGCCGAGGCGAGCATCACCCGGCGGGCGCGTTCCCCGGCCGCCGCCCGCGCGAACTCGGGCGTGTGGTCCGAGCCTTCGGACCCCATGATCGCGACGAACGGGTGCAGGGCGGGCACCCGGGTGCTGACGTTGCCGATGTCGGACGAGCCGAGCCACACCCCGGCGGCCGGTTCGGTCAGCTCGATGCCGGCCCGGCCGATGTGCCGGGTGAACCGTCCGGACAGGACGTCGTTGCGCCGGAAGTGCTCGTAGATCTCGCCCACTTGGGCCACCTCGGCCCGGCTGCCGGTGGCCAGCGCGATCCCCTCGGCGCACGAACGCAGCTCGGCGATCAGCTCGTGCAGCGCGCCGGTGGTGGCGCCGCGCAGCCCGAACAGGCCCTCGGCGTGGTCGGGCACGATGTTGGTGGCCTCGCCGCCGTGCGACACGATGCCCTGGACGTGGGAGCCGGACGGCAGGCGCCGGCCCAGGACGGCGAGGGTGTTGAAGAACTGGATGAGCGCGGCGAGGGCGTCGACGCCCTCGGTGGGGTTGCCCGTGGGGTGGGCGGCGCGTCCGTGGAAGGCGACCCGCAGCTGCGCCGACGCCGTCAGCGGCGCCCACGACCAGTCGTGGACACCGGGGTGGAACATCAGCGCGGCGTCCACGCCGTCGAAGACCCCGGCCGCCACCTCGTCCACCTTGCCGCCACCGCCCTCCTCCGCCGGGGTGCCCACCGCCAGCAGGGTTCCCGGCAGGTCGTCGAAGGTGTCGCGCAGTGCGAGGGCGGCGCCCAGACCGGCCGCGGCGATGAGGTTGTGGCCGCAGGCGTGCCCGAGGCCGGGGAGGGCGTCGTACTCCAGGAGAAGCGCGACGCTCGGCCCGCCACCGTGGCCCGCTCGGGCGACGAACGCGGTCGGCAGTCCCGCCACACCGTGCTCCACCTGGAATCCGGCGCCCTCCAGTTCCCCGCTCAGCAGGGCCGCCGCCCGGTGTTCGGTGTAGGAGATCTCCGGGTCACGGTGCAGGGCAGTGCTCACGTCCCACAGCCGGTCGGCCCGGACGGCGACGCTGCTCGCGACAGCGGCGTACACGGATTCCGGAGATTCCAGAGATTCCGAAGTGCCTGACACCACGATGCCTCCCGATGGCTCACCCGCCTGGCTGCCGGTCCGTCCGACCGGGTTCCACGCATGGCAGGCTCGATGCCACGGGAAGAACGAACGGAGTACCGGACGTGGCACTCATCCTGGTGACCGGCGCCTCCGCCGGACTCGGTCTGCTGACCGCGACCACTCTCGCGGACGAGGGGCACGAGGTCGTGCTCCACGTCCGCAACCCCGGGCGGGCCCCCGACCGGGCCGTCCTCGACCGTATGCGCGCGGTCGTGCACGGCGATCTGTCCGACCGCGAGGAGACCCTCCGGGTCGCCCGACAGGCGGACAGGACCGGGTCGTTCGACGCGGTCATCCACAACGCGGGGGTTCTGCGGGGCAGCGGTCCGGAGGTGTTCGCGGTGAACATCCTCGCGCCGTTCATCCTCACCGCGGCGATGGCACCGCCCGGCCGGTCGATCTTCCTCACCAGTTCCCTGCACCTGTCCGGCTCCACCGACCTCGGCGCGCTCGACTCCACCGGCCGCGGCGACGCGTACGCGGACAGCAAGCTCCACGTGACAGCGCTGGCCATGGCCCTGGCCGTACGGCGTCCTGACGTCCTGGCGCACGCCGTCGATCCCGGCTGGGTGCCGACCCGGATGGGCGGACCCGGCGCGAGCGACGATCTCGACGAGGGGCACCGCACCCAGGAGTGGCTCGCCACCGCCGACGCGTCCGGAATCGACCCGCGCTCGGGCGGTTACTGGTACCACCGGACGGCCCGCCGCCCGCACCCGGCCGCCCTCGACCCCCGCTTCCAGGAGGAACTCCTGCACGCCCTCACGGCGCGGACCGGACTCACCCTCGAACCCTGAGGACACGCGTACGGGAGGCGGCGGGCGCACGGAACGCGGCGCGCCCGCGGGCGCGGAACCGCGCAGGTCGCGGCGAGAACGTGTGCCGACCGCGCCCGTGACGGGAACCGGCGCCCGTGGATACTCCGCTCCCATGGGCGACAACAGGCCGCTGGCCCTCGTCACCGGGGCCTCCAGCGGAATCGGGTTCGAACTGGCCGGACAGTTCGCGGAACACGGATACGACCTGCTGATCAACGCGGAGGACGAGCGTCTCGACGCGGCGGCCGAACTGCTGCGCGCGGCGGGGGCCGACGTCCGTGCCGTACGCGCGGATCTGCGGGATCCCACCGGCGTCGACCGGCTGTACGAGGCGACGAGAGGCGTCACCGTCGACGTGGCCGCCCTCAGCGCGGGCGTCGGACAGGGCGGTGCCTTCGTGGACAGCGACCTCGCCGACGACCAGGCGGTGATCGATCTCAACGTCACCTCGACGGTCCGGCTCGCGAAACCGCTCCTGCGGGGCATGGTGGCGCGCGGCGACGGGCGGCTGCTGTTCACCTCCTCCATCGCCTCGACGGCGCCCGGCTCCTTCCAGCCGGTCTACAACGCCTCGAAGTCGTTCGTGCAGTCCTTCGCGCAGGCGTTGCAGGAGGAGGTCAGGGACACCGACGTCACCGTGACCTCGTTCATGCCGGGTCCGACGGACACCGGCTTCTTCCGCAGGGCCGACATGCAGGACACCAAGATCGGCGCGGGGGACAAGGACGACCCCGCGCAGGTCGCCGAGCAGGCGTTCGAAGCGGTGATGAAGGGCCGCAGGAAGCTCGTCACGGGCTCGCTGAGGACGAAGGCGCAGGGCGTCGCCAACAGGGTGCTGCCGGACAGCGTCAAGGCGTCCGCGCACCGCAGGATGGCGGAGCCGGGCACCGCGGACGACGGCGGCGGCACGGCGTAGCGCGACACGGCGTGGCAAAGCGCGCCGGGGGCCGGTCCCGTACTCGCGGGGACCGGCCCTCGGGCGCGCTGGGCTCGCGGACTGCCGGCAGGGGTGCCGGTCAGTGGGCGGCGAGGAGTTCGAGCGTGTCGATCACGCGGTTCGAGAAGCCCCACTCGTTGTCGTACCAGGCGACCACCTTGACGTGGCGGCCGTCGACGCGGGTGAGCGCCGAGTCGAAGATCGAGGACGCCGGGTTGCCGGTGATGTCGGACGACACGAGTTCGTCCTCGGAGTACTCCAGGACGCCGGCGAGCGGCCCCTCGGCGGCCGTGCGGTAGGCGGCCAGGACCTCGTCGCGGGTCACGTCGCGGGCGACGGTGGTGTTGAGTTCGACGATCGACCCCACCGGGACCGGCACGCGGATCGAGTCGCCCGACAGCTTGCCGTCGAGGCTCGGCAGCACCAGGCCGATCGCCTTGGCGGCGCCCGTCGTGGTCGGCACGATGTTGACGGCGGCGGCGCGGGCGCGCCGGGCGTCGCGGTGCGGGCCGTCCTGCAGGTTCTGCTCCTGCGTGTAGGCGTGCACCGTCGTCATGAAGCCGTGTTCGATGCCCGCGAGTTCGTGGAGCACCGCCGCGAGGGGCGCCAGCGCGTTGGTCGTGCACGAGGCGTTCGAGACGACCGTGTGCAGGGCCGGGTCGTAGGCGTCGGTGTTGACCCCGAACGCGAGGGTGACATCGGCGCCGTCGGAGGGTGCGCTGACCAGGACCTTCCGCGCGCCCGCGTCGAGGTGGGCGCGGGCGTCCTTGGCCGACGTGAAGCGGCCGGTCGCCTCCAGCACGATGTCGACGCCGAGTTCGCCCCACGGCAGCCGCGCCGGTTCGCGCTCGGCGAGCACGGCGATACGGCGGCCGTCCACGACGAGGGCGTCCTCCTCGGCGGTCACGGGGCGGCCGAGCCGGCCGGCCGTCGAGTCGTAGGCGAGCAGTCGGGCCAACGTGGCGGGCTTCGTGAGGTCGTTGACGGCGACGACCTCCAGGTCGCTGTCGCGTTCGAGCAGCGCGCGCAGCACGTTGCGTCCGATGCGGCCGAATCCGTTGATGGCGATGCGAGTCATGTGACGTGTCCCTTCGGTTCGCCTCCAGGCTCGCGCGCCGCGTCCGCGCGGGACAGCGGCCGGATCGCCATGGTTCGCAAGGATCGCGCCAGGACGCCGGCGGGCTACTCGCCCTTGGTGAAGGTGCGCCGGTACTCGCTCGGCGTGGTGCCCAGGATGCGCTGGAAGTGCAGCCGCAGGTTGGCACCGGTGCCCAGGCCGACGTCCGCGGCGATCTGCTCGACGCCGCGCTCCGACCGCTCCAGCAGTTCACGGGCCAGGTCGACGCGGGCACGCATCACCCACTGCATCGGCGTGTAGCCGGTGTCCTCGACGAAGCGCCGGGAGAACGTGCGCGGCGCCACCGCCGCGTGCCGGGCGAGGACCTCCAGGGTGAGCGGCTCGGCGAGCCGGTGCAGCGCCCACTCGCGGGTGACGGCGAACCGCTCACCGAGCGGCTCCGGCACACTGCGCGGCACGTACTGCGCCTGACCGCCGCTGCGGTACGGCGCGGCGACCAGCCGCCGGGCGGCGTGGTTCGACGCGGCCACCCCGAGCTCGCCGCGCAGGACGTGCAGGCACAGGTCGATGCCCGAGGCGGCGCCCGCCGACGTCAGGACGCTGCCCTCGTCGACGAACAGCACGTTCTCGTCGACCCGGACCAGCGGATGCTTCGCCGCGAGAGCCCGCGTGTAGTGCCAGTGCGTCGTGGCCCGCCGGCCGTCGAGCAGTCCGGTGGCGGCCAGCGCGAAGGCGCCCGTCGAGATGGCGGCGAGGCGCGCGCCCCGGTCGTGGGCGGTGACCAGGGCGTCGACGACGGCCCGCGGCGGGTCGTCGCGGTCGGGGAACCGGTAGCCGGGGATGAACACGATGTCGGCCCAGGCCAGCGCGTCGAGACCGTCGGCGACGTGGTACGACAGGCCGTCGCCGCCGGTCACCAGACCCGGTTCGGCGCCGCACACCCGTACCTCGTACGGCATGCTCGCCCGGGTCGTGAACACCTGCGCGGGGATGCCCACGTCGAGCGGCTTCGCGCCTTCGAGCACGAGGACGGCGACACGGTGCAGGGGGGAGGCTGACACGGGGACCAGGGTATGCGGGGCGCGACGCGGCGGCGGGGGCGACCTCCCGCCACCTCGCACTTCGTGGCGCGAGGTGACCGTGGCGGCCACCTCGCCAAAGCGGCGGTGCGGCCGCCGGTCGGAGGGGCGCGGCGGTCAGGCGTTCGTGGGCACCGGCCGCCGCAGCAGGTAGACGCCCGCCGCCGAGACCAGGACGGCCATGCAGGCGATGAACACCAGGCCGGCGCCCTCCAGGCCGATCGGGTCCACCAGAAGGCCCACCCCGATCACCGGCACGGAGATGCCCGTGTAGGCCACCACGAACAGGGCCGAGATGACCGCGGCGCGCCGGTCCGGGGGAGACGCCCCGGCCACCGCCGACAACGCCCCGCGGAAGGCCAGCCCCTGCCCGCCGCCGCCGACGACCGCGGCGAGCACCACCAGCACCAGCAGGTCCCAGCGCAGCGCGCCGGCGAGCAGGGCCAGCCCGGCGAGGAGCGCCGCGCAGCCCAGGGGCAGCGAGCGGCCCACCCCGACCCGGCCGACGGCCAGTTGGCCCGCGGTCGAGGCGAAGAAGGCGAGCGCGACGACCAGTCCGCTCACGGCGTGGTCGGTCACGTCCAGGGACTGTGCGAGGAAGGCGGGGCTGACCGAGGTGAACACCCCGAACAGGGCGAACCCCACGAAGGAGGCGATCGCCGCCGGCCCGAACACCGGCCGTACCCGCGAGGGGAGTTGAGGCCGCTGCGGCCGCACGGCGCGCAGTGGCCGCCGCTCGTCCACGGTCTCCGGCAGTCGCAGCAGGACGGCGGCCGAGCAGGCCACCAGGGCGAGGTGCACGGCGAACGGCAGGTACAGCGGCCAGGGGGCGTACTGCGCGAGAACTCCGGCGAGCAGCGGTCCGCAGCCCAGCCCGCCCATGTTGGCGGCCGTCGCCACGAACGTGGCCCGGGCGGCGCCGCCGGAGGGTGCCAGGTCCATCACGTACGCGGTCGCGGCCCCGGTGAACAGACCGGCGGACAGCCCCGACAGCAGCCGCCCCGCGTAGAGCCAGCCGAGCCCGGTGGCGCACAGGAAGCAGACGGCGCTGGCCGCCGCGAACCCCAGGCCCCACAGCAGCACCGGACGCCTTCCCACGGTGTCGGAGGCGTTGCCCGCCAGCAGCAGGACGCCGATGACCCCGAACGCGTACACGGCGTAGACGACGGTGACCATCAGCTCGGAGAAGCCGAACTTCTCCTGGTATAGGCCGTAGAGGGGGGTCGGCAGGGTGGTGCCGGCCATGCACACGGCGAACACCGCCCCGCTGAGCAAACACTGCTGCCATCCTCGGCGATCACCGTCCACGTCCATGCCGCAGACGGTATCCCCGCACCCCGCCCACCCCGCCCACCCCGCCCACGCCACCCGGCGAGCCGCCGCGGCAAGGGGGGCGGACCGGGTCCGGTCGTGGGCTCGGCGTCCCCGGCGAACGGGGTGCTCCGAGTGCCGGATGCCCGCGGGGAAGCGCCCGCCGTCGCACCCCCGTTGTCGGGGAGTTGGCGCGGCTGAACCACTCCTGGCGTGCGGGACCTCGGGTGCAGCGATCTTCGGGCCGCCGAAATCCTGGGCGAGCCGAAATGCTCAGGGGTGCGCTAGACGTCGCTGGCGCGGGTCCAGTGGGAGCGGGTGGCGCCGAAGCCGGTCTCGTGCGTCCAGATGTGGGTGCAGGACGGGCACTGCAGGTGGAGCAGGCTGCCGGTGTGGGACAGCAGGTAGCGCCAGTGCTCGGGGCAGGTGCGCCGCTCGGTGCAGACCGTGCAGCCGCGCGCGTCGTCGCAGCCGGGGCACGCCACCCAGGCGCGGCGCCCGATCTCCGCCTGCGGGTCAAGTGGCAGCACGGCCGCTCCCGCCGCCGGGCAGCACGCCGGCCGCCACCAGGTCGTCGTAGACGCGCTGCTGCTGCTCGTCCAGGCCCGAGTACAGCAGGCCGTACGCGGCGCTCTCGTCGCGCAGGGCGTCGAGCGGGTCCCAGTCGGGGCCGAGGGCGTCCAGGACGTGGGCGCGGCGCAGCAGCTCGTGTGCGGTGAGGTCGACGGCGAAGTCGGCCGGCCCGGCGGGGTCCGGCGGGCTCGCCGCCGGTCGGTTCGCGGCCGGTTCGTCCCGTTCGCCGGGGGTGGGGTCTTCAGGGCGCATGTGGCCGAACTTAGGTATCCCTTCCTGACCGGGGCAAGGGAACGTTAGGCACGTCACAGCAGGTCGGCGGGGCCTCGGCCCCTCCGCTCGGGCTCGTGCGCGGCGGCCGGAACCGGTGGGACCTCAGCCCGCTCCGGGGAACGGCCGTACAGCCGGGGCAGGTTGACCACGACGGCCTCGCCGGCGGGGTCGGGATCCTCCTCGCGGTGCGGCACGTACGGCGGTACGAAGACGGACTCGCCCTGGGAGGCGCACCGAGGGGCCCGCGAGCGCGCCGACCGCCACGGGGTGAGCGGGAGCGGCGGGAGGGTGGCGTGGGGTCCGGCACGCGCGCGTGGCGGGGCCCGGCTCGCACGCGTGGCGGGGGAGCCGAGGGCGACTCGCCGCCGTAGGGCTCCCGTGTCCAGGTGACGGCGAGCGGGCCAACCGGCCTGCCGGGTTTACGTGTTGCATACTGTCCGGACTCTTTCCCCGGAAGCGTGCGTTCCTGTAGCCCTGTGTGCGGAGGTGTTCGCCTCCCTCGCCTCGGCAGGTCGGGAGAGCACATGCTCCACTCCGTCCGGCACCGCGCCGCCCTGCCCCGGGCGGGCGCGGTGGTCACCGCACTCGTGCTCTCACTGTCCGCCGGGGGACCGGCCCAAGCCGCCACGGCGCTCCCGGCGCCCGCCGGCACGACGGCGACGCAACTGAGGGCCACGCACTCGACGGCCGCCGGCTCGACCGCACCCGACTCGCCGGCCGCCGACCCGACGCCGGCGACCGTCACCGTGGACGACTCCGTGCGGGGGAGCGGCCGCGACCAGTTCGACTACCGGGGCTCCGGCTGGGGGCACGCGACCGGCGAGGGCGGGCCCGCCCAGCCGTACCAGGGCACCAACAGCTGGACCGACCACAACGGCGACTCGGTCGACTTCGTCTTCACCGGCACGCGGCTCACCCTGCGCGGCATCACCGACCCGGGGCACGGCATCGGTGCCGTCTCCGTGGACGGCGCGGCCCCCGCCGACATCGACTTCTACAGCGCCACCCGCACCGGCGACGTCCCGCTGTGGACCAGCCCCACCCTGCCGGACGGCCACCACACCTTCACCCTGAGCTGGACCGGACGCAAGAACGGGGCCGCGACCGGCACCGCGGTGACCCTCGACCGCGTCGACTTCACCGGCGAGGCGCCCGTGCCCGGCACGACCGACATCACCGTGGACGGCACCGGCACCGGACGCACCTTCGACGGCATCGGCGCCATCAGCGGCGGCGGAGGCAACTCCCGCCTGCTCATCGACTACCCCGAGCCGCAGCGCAGCCGGATCCTGGACTACCTCTTCAAGCCCGGCTACGGCGCCTCCCTGCACCTGCTCAAGGTGGAGATCGGCGGCGACACCAACTCCACCGACGGGGCCGAACCCAGCATCGAACACATTCGGGGCACCGTGAGCTGCGACAGCGGCTACGAGTGGTGGCTCATGGAGCAGGCCAGGAAACGCAACCCCGACATCAAGCTCTACGGCCTCGCCTGGGGCGCCCCCGGCTGGATCGGCAACACGGACAACTCCCCGGGCGGCGGCCACTTCTGGTCCCAGGACATGCTCGACTACCTGACGGCCTGGCTGGGCTGCGCCCGCCAACACGGCCTGTCCATCGACTACCTGGGCGGCTGGAACGAACGCGGCTACGACACCGGGTGGTACGAGAAGCTGCACGCGGCGCTCGCCGCCCGGCACCTTCCGACCCAGGTCGTCGCCGCCGACTCGGGGCTCGACGTCGCCGACGCGATGGTCTCCGACCCGAAGTTCGCCGACGCCGCCGACGTCATCGGGGTGCACTACCCCTGTGAGGGCGGGGACGGCGGCAGCGCGAACACCTGCTACAGCTCCGACAACGCGCAGGCCACCGGCAAGCCGCTGTGGGCCAGCGAGAACGGCTCCCTGGACGAGAACGCCGGTGCCGGCGCGCTGATCCGCTCGATCACCCGCGGCTACCTCGACGGCAGGTACACCGCCTACCTCAACTGGCCGCTGCTGGCGGCGGTGTACCCCAACCTGCCGTACGACACGGTGGGTCTCGCGGTGGCGAACCAGCCGTGGTCCGGGGCGTACGACATCGGCACCAGCCTCTGGACCACCGCGCAGGTCACCCAAGTCACCCGACCCGGATGGAAGTTCGTCGACAAGGCCAGCGGCTACCTGGGCGGGGACCGCGCGAACGGCAGCTACGTCACGCTGAAACCGGCCGACGACTCGGCGTACAGCACCATCGTGGAGACCTCCACCGCGAACAGCGCGCAGAGGGCGGACTTCACCGTCTCCGGCGGCCTGCCGACCGGCGCCGTGCACATCTGGGCCACCGATCTCGCCCCGGGCGGCAGCGGCTTCGTGCACACCGGGGACGAGGTCCCCGTGGACGGGCACTTCTCCGTCACCCTCCAGCCCGGCCACGTCTACTCGCTGACCACCACCACCGGCCAGGGGCACGGCGCGGCCGTCAGCCCGCCCGAAAGCCACCTGGCGCTTCCCTACCGCGACTCCTTCGAGCGGCACACGTTGGGGCGGGAGGCGGCGTACCTCTCCGACATGCAGGGCTCGTTCGAGACCGCGCGCTGCGGCGGAGGCCGCGCGGGCCGCTGCGTCCGCCAGATGGCCGCGCAGCAGCCGATCGAGTGGCAGGACGACAGCGACGCGTTCGCCCTCATCGGCGACACGAACTGGCGCGACTACACGGTCAGTTCGGATGTCTACATGGAGCAGTCCGGCACCGTCGAACTTCTCGGGAGGGCGGGCGAGCAGCAGCGGCCCCAGTCCCATCAGGCGGGTTACTTCCTGCGGGTCGGCGACACCGGCAGGTGGTCCGTGGTCAGGAGCGACACCCGCGGCCGGCTGACCACCCTCGCCGACGGCACCACCCACACCCTGGGCACCCACCGCTGGCACACGCTGGAGCTGGGCTTCAGCGGCACCACGATCACGGCGAGCGTCGACGGCGGACGGGTCGGCGCGGTGGACGACTCCGCGTACCGGACCGGACAGGCCGGCGTCGGCGTGGTCGGCTACCGGACCGACGAGTTCGACAACCTGCGCATCCGCCCCGTACGGCATCCCGCCGTCTCGCCGGCCGTGCTGGGCGCCTACCTGCCCCCGACGGTCCGCCGAGGCGAGTCGGCCACCCTGGCGGCCACCTTCTCCGTGCCCGCGTCGGGCCGCGCGGCGAACGGCCTCACCCTCGGGCCCGGCGCCCCGGCCGGCTGGAAGGCCACCCCCGTCACGCCGGTCACTTTCCGGAGGGTCGCCCCCGGCCACTCGGTCACCGCGCGCTGGACCGTGACCGCTCCGACCGCGGCCGACACCCCGGTCGCCACCACCTTCACACCGCTCGGCACGTACACCCGCGACGGCGTACGGCACTGGACGTACGGCACCGCGAGCACCGAGGTGCCGATCCCGCCGCCCACCGGAAACCCGTACCTGAGCGACCTGTCCTTCGTGGCCGACAGCAATGGCTGGGGCCCGGTGGAACGGGACCGCGCCAACGGCGAGCAGGCGGCGGGCGACGGGAAACCCCTCACGATCCGCGGCACGGCTCACACGAAGGGCCTCGGCGTCCACGCCGACAGTGACGTCGCGTTCTTCCTCGGCGGCGCCTGCACCCGGTTCACCGCCACCGTCGGCGTCGACGACGAGGTCGCCCCGTACGGCTCGGTCACCTTCGCGCTCGTCGCCGACGGCCGGACACTGACCACGACCCCCGTATTGACCGGCAGCTCACCACCCCTGCCCCTGGACGCGGACGTGACCGACGTCCAGCGACTGCGCCTGGTCGCCCTAGACGCCGGCGACGGCAACGCCCACGACCACGCCGACTGGACGGACGCCCGACTCGACTGCACGCGATAGCCACCCCACCCCGACGAACGAGGGCCACCGGGACCCGCGTGGTGCCCCCGCCCGATTCGCCCCCTCGCGGCACAGTGGGGGCATGGACGACCACGGCATGAATCTGTTGGCTCAGGGGCGGGTCGCGGCGCGGTTGCCGGCACGGGATCTGGGGCGGGCTCGGCGGTTCTACGCCGAGAAGCTCGGTCTGGAGCCCGTCGACGAACGGCCCGGTGGGCTGCTGTACCGGTGTGGCGGGGTGGACTTCGCCCTGTTCCTGTCGGCGGGGGCCTCGCCCGGCACCTTCACCCAGATGGGCTGGGAGGTCGCCGACCTCGCGGCGGTCGTGAGCGAGCTCCGACGGCGTGGCGTGACCTTCGAGGAGGTCGACGCGCCCGGCCTCCGTACCCACGACGGCATCGCGGACATCGAGGGCAACTACCCGAGCAAGGGCGCGCGGGGCGAACGCGCAGTCTGGTTCCGGGACAGTGAGGGCAACCTGCTGGGGATCGGCCAGCCGGTCGTCTGAGCCGTAGCGGCGCAGGGGCCGGCCCTCGGCGACCGGACCGGTCACGAATGGAGAAGCGCGGGTCACCGGGTCGCGGATACCGTGACCCGACCGAGCCGTGACCGGTCGGAGCGCGCGGATCGAGTCGGGCGACACCGGAAAGAGGGAGACACGATGGGCATGGCCTCGAGGACGGACACGCGGTCGCCTGCGCCGCACGACGCCGACAGCCACGATCTGATCCGGGTGCACGGCGCACGGGTGAACAACCTCAAGGACGTCAGCGTCGAGATCCCCAAGCGGCGGCTGACGGTGTTCACCGGCGTGTCCGGCTCGGGCAAGAGCTCGCTCGTGTTCGGGACCATCGCCGCCGAGTCGCAGCGGATGATCAACGAGACCTACAGCGCCTTCGTGCAGGGCTTCATGCCGACGCTGGCGCGGCCCGAGGTCGACGTCCTCGATGGGCTGACGACCGCGATCATCGTCGACCAGCAGCGGCTGGGCGCCGACCCCCGCTCCACGGTCGGCACCGCCACCGACGCCAACGCGATGCTGCGCATCCTCTTCAGCCGGCTGGGCGATCCGCACATCGGCTCGCCGCAGGCGTTCTCCTTCAACGTCGCCTCCGTCCAGGCGAGCGGCGCGTACAAGGTGGACCGCGGCGCCGACAGGACCAGGACCGTCAAGCGGACCTTCACCCGCACCGGCGGCATGTGCACGCGCTGCGAGGGCCGGGGCACCGTCTCCGACATCGACCTCACACAGCTCTACGACGACTCCAAGTCGATCGCCGAGGGCGCCTTCACCATCCCCGGCTGGAAGTCGGACAGCTTCTGGACCGTCCGCGTCTACGCCGAGTCGGGCCTCCTCGACCCGGACAAGCCGATCCGCACGTTCACCAAGAAGGAGATGCACGACTTCCTCTACCGGGAGCCCACCAAGGTGAAGGTCGAGGGCGTGAACCTCACCTACGAGGGGCTGATCCCGAAGATCCAGAAGTCGTTCCTCTCCAAGGACCGGGAGGCGATGCAGCCGCACATCCGTGAGTTCGTGGACCGTGCGGTCACCTTCACCACCTGCCCCGAGTGCGACGGCACCCGGCTCAGCGAGGCCGCCCGTACGTCACGGATCGGCAAGATCAGCATCGCCGACGCGTGCGCGATGCAGATCAGCGACCTGGCCGACTGGGTCCGCGGCCTGGACGAGCCCACGGTCGCGCCGCTGCTCACCGCGCTGCGGCAGGCCCTCGACTCGTTCGTGGAGATCGGCCTCGGCTACCTCTCCCTCGACCGTCCGTCGGGCACCCTGTCGGGCGGCGAGGCGCAGCGCGTCAAGATGGTCCGCCACCTCGGTTCCTCGCTCACCGACGTCACCTACGTCTTCGACGAGCCCACCATCGGTCTGCACCCCCATGACATCGAGCGGATGAACGGCCTGCTGCTGCGCCTGCGGGACAAGGGCAACACGGTGCTCGTGGTGGAGCACAAGCCGGAGACGATCCGGATCGCCGACCACGTCGTGGACCTCGGCCCCGGCGCCGGTACGGCGGGCGGCACCGTCTGCTTCGAGGGCACCGTCGAGGCGCTGCGGACCGCGGGCACCGTCACCGGCCGCCACTTCGACGACCGGGCCTCCCTGAAGCAGACGGTGCGCACTCCCACCGGCACCCTGGAGGTCCGTGGCGCGAGGAAGCACAACCTGCGCGACGTCGACGTCGACATCCCGCTCGGGGTGATGGTCGTCGTCACCGGGGTCGCCGGTTCCGGCAAGAGCTCCCTCGTGCACGGGTCCGTCCCGGCCGGCGCGGGGGTGGTGTCGGTCGACCAGGGCGCGATCCGTGGCTCCAGGCGCAGCAACCCGGCGACGTACACCGGGCTGCTCGACCCGATCCGCAAGGCGTTCGCGAAGGCCAACGGCGTCAAGCCGGCCCTGTTCAGCGCCAACTCGGAGGGAGCCTGCCCCACCTGCAACGGCGCCGGGGTCGTCTACACCGACCTGGCGATGATGGCGGGCGTCGCCACCACCTGCGAGGAGTGCGAGGGCAAGCGGTTCGAGGCGTCGGTCCTCGACCACCACCTCGGTGGCCGTGACATCAGCGAGGTCCTCGCGATGTCCGTGACCGAGGCCAGGGACTTCTTCGCGGCCGGCGAGGCGAGCACGCCCGCCGCGCACCGCGTCCTGGACCGCCTCGCCGACGTCGGCCTCGGCTATCTCAGCCTCGGCCAGCCGCTCACCACGCTGTCCGGCGGCGAGCGGCAGCGGCTCAAGCTGGCCGGCCACATGGGCGAGAAGGGCGGCGTCTACGTCCTGGACGAGCCGACGGCGGGGCTGCACCTCGCCGACGTCGAGCAACTGCTCGGCCTGCTCGACCGGCTCGTGGATTCCGGCAAGTCGGTCATCGTGGTCGAGCACCACCAGGCGGTGATGGCGCACGCCGACTGGATCATCGACCTCGGGCCGGGCGCCGGTCACGACGGCGGCCGTGTCGTCTTCGAGGGCACCCCCGCCGACCTCGTCGCCGCCCGCTCCACCGTCACCGGCGAACACCTCGCCGCCTACGTCGGCGCCTGACGCGGCACGCTCCGGACGGCGGCGCCTTCCCGTACGACGACCCCACCTGAGCGGCCGGCTCAGGGCTCGGCGAGCGGCTCAGTGACCGCCCCAGCGTTCTGCCCGGCGCTTCGACGCAGCGCCGGGTCAGGACGCACAGGGGCAACAGGGCGGCGAGGAAGGCCACTTCGAGTACGAGGTTGTCCCGCCGCCACCGGCCGATCGTGCCGTCGGTCACCGCCAGCAGCACCGGATGCACGAGGTAGAGCGAGTAGCTGATCGCGCCGAGTCCCGTCAGCCCCCGCCAGACGCGGCGGCGGCGTGCCGCCCACCCGGCACCGAAGGTGAGCACGGCCAGCAGGAACGCGACGATCCAGCCGAGCCGGGTGGCGGAGGTCCCGTCGCCGTACCCGTACGCGCTGCCCACCGCGCAGGAGACCACCACGGCAGCCGTGGCGGCCGTCCGCCGCCGGCTGCTCTGCCCGTGGTCCGCCCGGTACACGGCGGTCCCGAGGAACATCACGGCGAGGATCACCAGGCCCTCCCAGAGCGGAACCGTGCCGTCGCACGCGACCAGGACGAGCGCGAGGGCCCCGCCGAGGAGGCCGCCGGCGACCCGCGGCACGGGCGACCCGGCGCTCGCGCCGCAGACGGCGATCACGAGCACGACCGAGACGCAGACGGTCAACGGGCCGGCACCCACCGCCGCGGCGAGAGCCGATGGCGCCACCCCGCCTTCCGTCCTCCCGCTCGCGGCGGCGAGCGCGGCTACCGCGGCGAACCCGGCCAGCGTGACGGCGGCCGTCGTCGAACGCCGGTGCAGACGGACCGTGAACAGTGCCACGACCAGCAGATAGAAGGCCATCTCGTAGGACAGCGTCCACAGGACGAGCAGGACGCCGGGCGTCCCCAACAGCTCCTGGAGCATAGTGAGATGGGCGAGCGCGACGGTGAGGGGGCGCTGCCCGGCGACGTCGGTGCGGACGGCCGCGACGCCCAGCAGGCGCAGGGCCAGGACCGAGGCGACGGCCACCGCCCACATCGGGTAGATGCGGAACACCCGGCTGATCCAGAACGTCCGGACACAGCCCCCGCGTTCGAGCGACGCCGGAATGATGTAGCCGCTCACCAGGAAGAACACCATGATGCCGTAGCGGCTGGTGCTGAAGTACGGCGTCAGCGCCTGCCGCGTCTGCGCCAGGAAGGCGTACGAGGAGTGGTCGAACACCACGACGAGTGCCGCGACGCCCCGCAGGGCGTCCAGCCAGCCGAGCCGTCCCGCAGCGGCCCGCGTGACGGACACGGGCCGCCGCGACGGCGAGTGGGCCGGCGACGGCTCCGACAACGGGGCTGCGGGCAGCGGGAGTTCCCCGCCAGTGGCGGACAACGGCGGCACGGGGAGCGGAGGTTCCACGAATTTGACAGCTCCTAGTCCGTCGGCCCGGTGTCCGTCGGCCTGCCGGCCGTCGGCCCGGTGTGCGTCGGCCTGCCGGCCGTCGGCCCGGTGTGCGTCGGCCTGCCGGCCGTCGGCCCGGTGTGCGTCGCGCCGGTGTCAGGCGTGACCGGTGTACCGTGCGCGCAGGACCCGTCCTCCCGCGACCTGACCTCGGCCAGTCTCACCGGCTCGGGGCGTTCCAGGTTCTCGAAGACGAGCACACTGCCCCGGCGCAAGGTGACCGACCAGGCGCGCAGCGGAACGGAACGCCCCTGCTTCGTCACCTCCAGGACCTTCACGGGCGGGCCGCTCCACGAGGTCCGCGGGATCCGCGAGCCGCACGGGGCCGCGGGCAGGCGCACGTGCACCCGGATGCCCCAGGGGCGCACCCGCCGGGCCAGTTCGTGCTGGGACGCGATGCCCATCCCCGGGTCCTTGATGGTGAGTGTGACGGTGCCGTCGCCGTGGCGCTCCACCGCGTACGCCGTCGAGCCGGCCGGTGAACCGGGCACGACCACGGCGGCGAGCCCGGCCAGCAGACACGCCGCCGCGCCGACCGCGATCCGGCGCCCGGTGAGTAGCCGGCGCGGCGAACGGCGCGGGTCGCCGCCCCCCGCCGTGTCCTCGGCGAGCCCCGCCTCGGGCGCCCGGGCCTCCCGGTGCTCGATCTCCCGCTTCAGCTCCGCCAGCAGCCGGTCCTCGAACGTGGTCCTGCTCATGCCTCTCCCCCCAGGACGTACAGAAGGGCCGCGTCCGGTGTCGCGGCCTGTGGGCAGCCCGGCGGCGCGGTCGCCGCGCCGGCCTCCTCCCGCAGGGCCTTGCGGGCCCGGTGCAGCCGGACCCGGGCGGTGACCTGGCGGATGCCCAGCGCGGCGGCCGCCTCCGTGACGGTCAGCTGGTCCACCGCGATCAGTTCCATGACGGCCCGTTCACCTTCGGGAAGCCTCGCCAGTGCCGCCCACACCCGCCGTCCCGGGCTCTCCGCGTCGACCTTGTCCTCGAGCCGGGAGATGTCGTCGGGCTCCAGCAACCGCCGCCCGCGGAACCGGAGATCGCGTTCCGCCTCGCGGGCGATCCGGCGCCGCTCCGACGACACGACGTTGCGTGCGATGCCGTAGAGCCAGGCGGTCTCGCTGCCGAGGCCGGGACGGTAGGAGTCGGCCGAGTCGAGGACGGCGAGGAAGATCTCGGCCGTAAGGTCGGCCGCGGTGTGCGGGTCCTCGACGCGCCGGGCCACGAAACGCAGCACCGCGTCCACGTGGCGCCGGTAGAACTCCTCGAAGAGCCGCGGATCCCGTACCGCCGCGGCCGGCCCGCCCCGTAACCGCTGCGTCCGCTGTTTTCGCTCCGCGCCACTCACAGGTGTCTCCCTCTCGTCAAAGGCTCCCCGCGGTCCGCCTCCTCCTCGCCGGAGGTCCACCGGAGGTCCGCGCACCCACTTCACCGGTTCTTGGGCCGGCGCGCGGAAAGCGTTACACCCGGCGCGAGGGTGCGTGCCCCGCCGCTCGTGGCCCGCGTCGCGATCCCGCGCGACACCCCGTGCGGGGCCGCAGGTCAGGGGGTCACAGGCGGATGACCACCAGGGCGCTGTCGTCGGTGTTCCCGGCGGGCGGGAGAAGGTCCGTCAGGAGACGGTCGGACAGGATCTCGGGATCCTCGTCCCGGTGGCGGGTGAGGGAGTCGGCGAGGCGGGCCAGGCCGACGTCGATGTCCTCCGTACGGCGTTCGATCAGTCCGTCGGTGTAGAGGACCAGGGTGGCGCCCTCGGTGAAGGCTGTGCTCGCCTGGGGGCGGGGGATGTGTTCGGGGCGGGCGCCGAGGGGCGGATCCGTGGCCTGGTCGAGGAAGACCACGCTGCCGTCGGGGTGCAGCAGCGCGGGAGGCGGATGGCCGGCGCTGCTGTAGGTGATGATGTGGCTGCCCCAGTCGATGAAGGTCTTCACGGCGGTGGTCGACTCCGCGCCCTCGACGTAGCGGGCGTACATCCCGAGGACGTCCAGCGCCTGGGCGGGGCCCTCGGCCACGCGCGCGGCCGCGCTGAGGGCGCTGCGCAGCTGTCCCATGACGCAGGCCGCTCTCAGGCCGTGTCCGACGACGTCGCCGACGGCGATCCCGACGCGGTCGCCGTCGCCGGGCAGGTCGACGAGGTCGTACCAGTCGCCGCAGACGTTCAGCGCGTCGGTGGCCGGCCGGTAGCGGACGGCCACCCCGTGGTGTCCCACGGGGCCGGGCGCGGGAAGCAGCGCCTCCTGCAGGGCGAGGGCGACCTCGCGCTCGCGGGCGTGGGCATGGCGCAGCCGCTCGTTGACCTCCTGGAGTTCACGGGAGCGGGTGTAGAGCTCCGCTTCGAGGACGCGGGCCATGCTGGTGTCGCTGCCCGGGCCGCCGCGGGCCCGGATGAGGCCGGTGACCTCCTCCACCCGGTGCACGATGAGCGTCACCCGCCCGTCGGCGTCGAGGACGGGGGCGTTGACCGGGCTCCAGTAGTGCTCCTCCCAGTGGCCGGGCCGGGCGGTGTCCTCGATGTCGTAGCGGAGCAGCGCCATCGTGTCGCGTTCGCCGGTGGCCACCGCGCGGAGCATCGACTCCCGGGTCTCGCGCATGCCGGCCGCGGCGGGGTCGTGCGGGTTCTCGGGGAAGACCTCGAAGATGTAGTGGCCCAGCAGTTGTTCGCGGGTGCGTCCGGCCAGCCGCAGGAAGTCGTCGTTGGCGTCGGCGTACACGAGGTCGGGGGTCAGCAGGGCCACCATGCCGGGCAGGGCCTGGAAGACGGCCGCGTAGTCGATCTGTGGTTCCTTCATGCAGTGCCCGCCTCGACAAGAGCCATCATGATGTGATTTGCCATGATAGGAGGGCACCTGACCGGGAGTGGATCACTCCGCGTCATGGGTCCCGGCGGCCGGCTCCGGTCTCCGGCGAGCGGTCTCGCCCACCTCGCGACGAGCCGTGTGCCGGCTCCGTGCCGCGAGGACGCCGGCCGGGAGGTGGGGTCACCGCAGCGGTCGTGCCGCGGGGCCGGGGCGGACGGTGACGTCGGAGGGCGTGAGCGCGGCACGGTCGTCCGCGCACTCCACCACCACCCGCACCGGGGCACCGCAGTCGCTGTGCCGGATGTCGAGGACCGACCCGTCCGGATCGCCGTCGTACGCCTCGCCCCACTGCCGGAGCGCCACGAGGACGGGCCACAGGTCCCAGCCCTTGCGGGTCAGCCGGTATTCGTGGCGTGCGCGGCTGCCCGGCTCCCGGTACGGCACGGCCTTCAGGATGCCGGCCGCCGTGAGCGTGCGCAGCCGGTCGCTGAGGACCGCCTCCGACAGGCCGATGTGGCGCCGGAACTCGTCGAACCGGCGGACCCCGTTGCTGGCGTCCCGCAGGATGAGCAGCGTCCACTTCTCCCCGACGACGTCGAGCGTGCGCTGGACCGGGCAGTTCTCCGTGCTTGTCTCGAGCCACGTCATGAGGTCATCGTAGGACCTGGCTTCGTCATTGACAGTCAGGTGACGCCACGGCTAGCTTCGGATCACGAAGCCAGGCCGGAGGTACAGGATCGTGGGACGTTCGCGTACGTACGAGTGGGAGGACCCCGCGATCGCGGCGGCCGCCGCCGGACGGAGTTCCGGGCTGGAGATGATGCGCGACCTGCTGGCGGGGCGCCTGCCCCGGCCCCCGGTCATGGCCACCCTGGACATCGCCCTCGACGAGGTGGAGGACGGCCGCGCGGTCTTCTCGATGATGCCGGGGGAGGAGCACTACAACCCCATCGGCAGCGTGCACGGCGGGGTCTACGCCACGCTCCTCGACTCGGCGGCCGGCTGCGCCGTCCACTCCACGCTGCCGGCGGGCACGGGCTACACCTCGCTCGACCTGACCGTGAAGTTCCTCCGGCGGATCACGGTGGACACCGGCAGGGTCCGCGCCATCGGCACGGTCCTCAACCGGGGACGCCAGACCGCGCTCGCACAGGCCCAACTGGTCGACGAAGACGGGCGTCTGCTCGCCCACGCCACCAGCAGCATCATGCTCATCCCGCTGACGGCTGACGGCTGACGGCTGACGGCTGACGGCTGGCCGCGCCCTGAGCCGCGACCGCGTGTCCGGCCTCCGGTCCGGGCCTCGGGCCCGCTCCCTGAACCCAACGGGCCCGGAAGTCAGGGCGCGTGCCTGGACGCCCAACGGGGTCAATGCTGCTCTTCACGGTCGGAGCGGGGCACGCTGACGGCCAGGAGGGCGGTGTCGTCGTCCACCCCGGTACCGAGGGTGTCGAGGAGGTCGCGGATCGCGGAGATGGTGTCCTCGGCGGTGGTGGGGGCCAGGGTGCGGCCGAGATCGAGGAGGGCGTCGTCTCCGTAGCGGTCGCCGGCGACGGCGGTGCGGGCCTCGGTGAGGCCGTCGGTGTGCAGCAGCAGGGTGTCGCCCGGGTCGAGGCGGAAGGTGGTGGTGGCGATGCGGGCATCGGGCAGCACGCCGATGAGCTGGCCGCCGGGGGTGGCCACGAAGTCGGCGCTGCCGTCGGGGCGCATCAGCAGGGCCGGCGGGTGGCCGCCACTGGCCAGGGTGATCCGGAAACCTCCGTGGTCGCCGTCCGGGGTGAGCAGGCCGTAGATGACGGTGCAGAACCGGGGGTCGTCGCCGTTGTACTCGTGGCTCAGGACGGTGTTGAGATTGCCCAGCACGGTGGCCGGGTCCCGGTCGTAGACGGCGGCGGCGCGCAGGGTGTAGCGGGCCAGGGAGGTGACGGCCGCGGCCTCGGCGCCCTTGCCGCACACGTCGCCCAGGAACATGCCCCAGGTCCCGCCGCCGAGTGGGAACAGGTCGTAGAAGTCGCCGCCGACCTCGTCGACCGAGGCGATGTGGTAGTGCGCGGCCACGTTCAGTCCGGGGACGTCTGCCAGACGGGGCGGCAGCAGCGTCTCCTGCAAGGTGGTGGCCAGTTGCTGGAGGCGTTCGCGTTCCCGCTCCGACTCCTTGCGGGCGCGCAGCAGCTCCTCTTCGTAGGCCCGGCGGTCGCGTGCGTCGAAGACGGTGGTGCGGATCAGCAACGGCTGGCCGTCGCTGCCGGTCTTGACCGTCGAGGTCACCAGGACGGGCAGCCGGCTGCCGTCGGCGGCCTTGAGTTCCAGGGCGATGCCGCTGATCTCGCCCCGCATGCGCAGCAGCGGCGCGAAGTGCGTCTCGTGGTACAGGCGCCCGCCGACGGTCAGAAGGTCGGAGAACTGCCTGCGGCCCACCAGGTCACCGCGCTCGTAGCCGAGCCAGCGCAGCAGCGTGGTGTTGACCTTGGCGATCCGCCCGTCGAGAAGAGTGGAGAGGAAACCGCACGGGGCGTACTCGTACAGGTCTTCCGCGCTGTCCTCCAGCAGGGCGGAGAACAGCGCATCGTCGCCCGCCCGGTCCTCGGAGGCGGCGCCGTCGTCCTTGTCGTCACCGGTGCGGCACATCATCGTCGTCTTCCCCCGTACGCGGCGTTGATTTGTGCGGCCTTCCGCGGGGCGCTGAGCAGGGGGCAGCACCCGGTGGCGTTCAGGGTGAGCGGCAGCCGCCGCGGAGAACCGGTGGGAAAGGTCTCGTCGTCCATCCTGGGTACTCGCATCCTTCAGCGAACCTACGTGATGCCCGGGGTGATCGTAGGGGCGACTTCTCCCCGCTCGTCGAACCCGATCGGCGGGATCGCCCACGCCAGGTTCCCGGGCGCTCTTCAGGTATGTCGGGCCAGCGCTGCGTCCAGCTGGGCTCCGACGGCTTCCTCCAGCGGCGCCCCCTGAGCGTGCTTGACGATCTGCTCCGCGATACCGGACAGCTTGGTGTTGGTGCGCTGGGACACCTCGCGCAGCACCACGAACCCGTCCTGAGGGTCCAGACGACCCATGCACACGAGGACCCCGATGGCCTGATCGACGACCGCGTGCGAACTCAGCGCACGGTGCAGCTGCTCGTTCTCCCGCCGAAGCCGCTCGTTCTCCCGCGCCAGGTCGACGGCGGGGGGTGAGGCGGGCTCCCGATCACAGGACATACGGATCACCGGGACTGCCGACGAATGGGAACATACCCATGCCCCTTCCCGGCTTTCCCTGCCTGAAATCCCGGGCACGCGAGTCCCGGAACAGGTGGCGTCCCGATGGTGGCAGCTCACCCGAACGGCCTCTTCTGCCGGGCCCTGACGTGCGGCGTCACCTGTTCGGCCGCACGCTGGGCCTACGCCACTCGCGGTACGCCACCTCTGTGATCACAGCTCCGTCGGGAGGCACCGTGATCCTGATCGCCCTGCTTGTTCCGGTCGTGCTTCTGCTGATGACGTTCGCACTCGACGCGTTCGAGACCTTTCTGTTCCCCCCGGCCGAACCCCCACCGCCGGACAGCGTCGAAGACTGAGGACGCGATCCAGCCTCGGAGACCGGGGACGCGATCGAAGGGGTTGGCCGGAGCGGTCACACGCGAGCCGCCGGAGACGCTGAAGGTCCAGGGCGGCGGCGACACGGTCAACCTGACCCCCAGTACCGGCTGACCGGTCCGGGCCTGACACGACGCTCGCCCCCGCACCCATCAGAGGCGGGCGTCCGGCACAGGATCCCACCGGCCGGGGTCCCCGAGCCGCACCGCCGAGACCCGCCCGCAGAATGTCGCCCGTCCCGGACCGCCGGTCATGAACCGTACTCGCCGTCAGCCTGCCCCGCGGCCCCTGTCAAGGCCCGACGCCGCCGGACTCCGGGACCCATCAGGGGGCGGACGGCGGGATGTTGGCCACGTCACGGCACCCGCCGCCGTACCCACCCCATGCAGTACGGTATTCAACATTCGGCCCGCGTGGTCAGGTGGCATCAAGGAGAACGCCGTGACACTGGAGGCAGCCGGGGTCACCGGTGCCGACGAACGGGCACCCGCCCGTGCTCAGCCGACCGACGTCACCGTGCCGGCGTCGGCCCGTCGCGTCCGTGTGACGACGGCTGACCGCCACGCGCCTGCGAAGGGCGCGGCAGGCGGCGCGCCGCGGGCGGGTGCGGAACCCGGTGGTCCATGTCCGGCCGCCGCTTGGCGACACGCCCCCCGCGCGGCAGGGCCTTTCGGCACTCGGCCCCCACGGGCGGGAGAATCACGGGTATGAGCATGTCGCCAGCGGCCCCCAACCTGTCCGGCCGGACCGAGTGCGGCAACGAGTTGCGCACCCCCCTGCGCGACTTCCTCAGAACCGAGACCGGCAGCGCCGTCATCCTGCTGTTCGCCGCGGTCACCGCCCTGGTCTGGGCGAACACGGGCCCCGGCACCTGCGAGGACTTCTGGCACACCCACCTGTCGGTGCACCTGGGCTCCGGCGGAGTCTCCCTCGACCTGCGGGAATGGGTGAACAGCGGGCTCATGTCACTGTTCTTCCTCGTCGTCGGCCTCGAAGCCCGCCGCGAGTTCGACATGGGCGAACTGCGCGAACGCAGCCGTGTCACCCTCCCGCTGCTGGCCGGCGTCAGCGGAATGATCGTGCCCGTCGCCATCTACCTCGCCGTCAACGCCGGGCACTCCTCCCTGCACGGCTGGGGCGTGGCGATGTCGACCGACACCGCCTTCGCCCTGGGCATGCTGGCCCTGCTCGGTGACCGTCTCCCCGGCGGGCTGCGCATCTTCATCCTGACCGTGGCCGTGGTCGACGACTTCGTGGCCCTGGTCGTCATCGCCGTCGCCTACAGCGGCCCCATCCGGTGGCCGGCCCTCCTGGTGGCGCTCGGACTGTTCGGCGTGATCCTCCTGGTGCGCGCCGGGGGGATCCGGCGCGGCGCCGTGTACGCACTGCTGGCCACGGCGACCTGGGTGGCCCTGCTGAAGTCCGGTGTCGACCCGGTGGTCGTCGGCCTGGCCATGGGACTGCTCACCTACGCCTACCCCGCCAGCCGCAGCGACCTGGAACGCGCGAGCGGCCTGTTCCGCCTCTTCCGTGAGCAGCCCACCCCGGAACTCGAACGCGAGGTACGCCTCGGGCTCGCCTCCACGCTCTCCCCGAACGAACGTCTGCAACGCATTTACCACCCCTGGACGAGCTTCGTCATCGTGCCGCTGTTCGCCCTCGCCAACGCCGGCATCACTCTCAGCGCCGGGCAGCTCGCCGACGCCTTCGCCTCGCCCGTCACCCTGGGCATCCTCCTCGGCTACGTACTGGGCAAGCCGCTGGGCGTCTTCGGCGTGTCCTGGCTGACCTCGCGACTCAGCCACGGCCGCCTGCACCCACCGGTCGGCTGGGGTGCGACCCTCGCCGGCGGGTCCATCGCCGGTGTCGGCTTCACCGTCTCCCTCCTCATCGGCACCCTCGCCTTCTCGGGGCAGCAGCTCGCCCAGGCCAAGGTGGGCATCCTGAGCGCGGTGCTCTGCTCGTTCGCCCTGACCTGGGTCGTCACCCGGGTCATCGGCTTTCTGCCGGGACGCTCACGCAGCCGCGCCCTGCTCGGAACGGGCGAGTGGATCATCGACCTGGCGGTGCCGGTCGACAACGACCGCGACCACATCCGCGGACCGCTCGACGCCCCCGTGACCGTCGTGGAGTACGGCGACTTCGAATGCCCCTACTGCGGGCTCGCGGAACCCGTCATCCGCGAACTGCTGGCCGGCTTCGGCGACGTCCGCTACGTCTGGCGGCACCTGCCCCTGGAGGACGTCCACCCGCACGCCCAACTCGCCGCCGAGGCGGCCGAGGCGGCGGGCGACCAGGGCGACTACTGGGACATGCACGACCTGTTGATCACCCACCAGGGCGACCTCAGGGCCACCGACCTGATCCGCTACGCCGGGCAGCTCGGCCTCGACACCGCCCGGTTCCGCAAGGCGCTGCGCGAGCACACCGGCGCCCCGCGCGTCGCCGAGGACGTGGAGTCCGCCGACCTGAGCCAGGTGTCCGGAACACCGACGTTCTTCGTCAACGGGCGCCGCCACCACGGCGCGTACGACATCGCCGGCCTCTCCGCGGCCGTACGAGCCGCGAAGGAACGGGCCGCGCTCACCTGACCGCACGGCCCACCGGCCTCAGCGCGTCCGGCGGATATTCGCTGGACTTCCCCCGCGCGGACGCCGACCGTGGGAGGAATGCAGCAGGAGGACATCTGGAACACCGAGGCCGCCCAGGACTACGACACACCCGGGACCGGCATGTTCGCACCCGAGGTGCTCGGGCCGACCGTGGACCGTCTGGCCGAACTCGCGGGAACCGGCGCGGCGTTGGAGTTCGCCGTCGGCACCGGCCGGGTGGCCGTCCCGCTCGCGGCCCGGGGGGTGCCCGTCACCGGCATCGAGCTGTCACGGCCGATGGTGGAACGCCTGCGCACCAAGGCGGACGAGACGACGATCCCGGTGATCATCGGAGACATGGCCACGACGACCGCCCCGGGCGCGTACACACTGGTCTACCTCGTCTTCAACACCATCTCCAACCTGCTCACCCAGGCCGAGCAGGTCGCCTGCTTCCGCAACGCAGCCCGCCACCTCGCGCCCGGCGGCCGATTCGTCGTCGAACTGTGGGTGCCCGAGCTGCGCAGACTGCCACCGGGGCAGAAGGCCACCGTCTGGCGGTCCGAACCCGGCTACATCGGCCTGGACACCTACGACGTCCTGAACCAGCGGATCGTCTCGCACCACTTCCGGTTCGGCGACACCGGACAGGCACGGCTCGCGCGCAGCCCCCACCGCTACGTCTGGCCCGCCGAACTCGACCTCATGGGCCGGCTGGCGGGACTGGAGCTGGAGACCAGGCACGCCGACTGGTCCGGCACGGAGTTCACCGCCGAATCGGGCTCCCACGTCTCCGTCTACCGCGTGCCGCCGGTGACGGACGGCGCGGACCGCGCCTGAGCACAACCGGCCCACCAGCGCGTCCCGTTGTCGCCACCGGACAATCGTCCCCGCCGGGGATATCCGGTTGTGTCGGCGGAACGATCCGCCCTACGGTGAGGTCACTTCGACGAGACGCTCCCCGGAAGTACGCCGCAGAGCGGGAGCGTCCCACCTCACCGAGGTGCCGGAGGGGCGGCAGGTGTCCTTGTCGACCCTTCCTTCCGGAGGTCTCCGCCATGAACGTCGGTATCGGTCTGCCCATCGGCGACCCCACCACCCTGCTCACCTGGGCCCAGCGCGCCGACGCCGGACCCTTCAGCACACTCGGCCTGCTCGACCGGCTCGTCTACGACAACCCGGAACCCCTCGTTGCGCTGGCCGTGCTCGCCGGCGCGACCTCCCGCGTCCGCGTCCAGACCGAGGTGCTGCTCGCCCCGCTGCGCGACACCGCCCTCCTCGCCAAGCAGGCCGCCACCCTGGACCGGATGACCGGCGGCCGTCTGGTGCTCGGCCTGGGGATCGGCGGCCGTGACGACGACCACCAGGTCACGGGCGTCGACATGCGCACGCGAGGCCGGCGCCTCGACGAGCAGATGGCGGTGCTGCGCCGCCTGTGGTCCGGAGCGCCGTACGGCGGCGGCGCCGGCCCGATCGGCCCCGCGCCCGCCCGGCCCGGCGGCCCCGAGGTGCTGTTCGGCGGCTTCAAGCCCGTCGCGCTGGAGCGCGTCGCGCGCTTCGGCGACGGCTTCCTCTCCGCCGCGGCACCGTCCTGGGCGGGCGGCCTGTTCGACACGGTCCGCGGGTTCTGGAAGGAGTACGGCCGCGACGGCGAGCCGCGTCTCGTCGCGCAGGTCAACGTCGCGCTCGGCCCGGAGCAGGTGATCGACGACGCCCGCTCCCGCATGCACGGGTACTACGCCTTCACCGGCATGGCCGACCGGATGGTCGCCGGAACACTCACCACGCCCGCCGGGATCCGCGCCGCGATCACGGCCTTCGGCGACCTCGGCGCGGACGAGGTGATGCTCTACTGCTACGGCCTCGACCCGCACCAGGTCGACCGTCTGGCGGACGCGCTGTGACCGTCTGAACCGGTGACCGCGGCCGTCCGGGGACGGACGGCGGCGGTCACCGCGGGCGTCCGGGGACGCGCGGCGGCGGTCACTGCGGGCGGCGCAGCCCCGCGATGAGGAGTTCGACCAGTCGGCGCGCGTCATAGCGGGGGTCGCTGTCCGCACCGATGCACAAGTTCCCGACGCCACGCATGAGTTCGATGGCCCTGAGGTCGGTGCGGATCTCGCCGGACTCGGTCGCCGCGTCGAGGAGGCGGGTGCAGACGGGCACCAGGCGGTCGAGGAAGTAGGCGTGCAGCGTCTCGAACCCGGCGTTGTCGGCCTGGAGGACGGCGGCCAGCCCGTGCTTGGTGACGAGGAAGTCGACGAACAGGTTGATCCACCGGCCGAGCGCGGTGTACGGGGTCGGGCTGCTCGCGAGCAGGGCGGGGCCCGCCTCGGCGCAGGCCTCGACCTGGTGCCGGTAGACGGCGACGATGAGGTCCGCCCGGGTGGGGAAGTGGCGGTAGATCGTGCCCGTCCCGACGCCCGCCTTCGCCGCGATGTCGCGTACCGGCGCCTCCACGCCGGCCGTCACGAACACGGCGGCGGCCGCGTCCAGCAGTGACTCCTTGTTGCGCTGGGCGTCCTTGCGCTGGGACCGGGCCGTGGCCTCCGCGCCCGCGTCGCTGTCGCTCACCGTTCCGCTCCTTCCGCCCCGGGGTTGATAAACGGAACGTTGTTCCGTATCGTTAACGGAACGAGGTTCCGTTTGCTCATGATGTCAGAACGGAAGCCCGACAACCAAGCCATGCACCGCCCATGATTCACCCTTGCTGGAGGAACACGGTCATGCAGTACCGCACTTTGGGCCGCACCGGTGTGCAGGTCAGCTCCCTCGCGCTCGGCGCGATGAACTTCGGCGCGATCGGGCGCACCACCCAGGACGAGGCCACCGCCATCGTCGACGCCGCGCTGGAGGGCGGCGTCAACCTCATCGACACCGCCGACATGTACGGCGCGGGCGAGTCGGAGGAGATGGTCGGCAAGGCCATCGCCGGCCGCCGCGACGACATCGTGCTGGCCACGAAGGCGACCATGCCCATGGGGGAGGAGCGCAACCACCGGGGCAGCTCGCGCCGCTGGCTGGTCACCGAACTGGACAACAGCCTCCGCCGCCTCGGCGTCGACCACGTCGACCTCTACCAGATCCACCGCTGGGACCCCACCACCAGCGACGAGGAGACCCTGTCGGCGCTGACCGACCTCCAACGCGCCGGAAAGATCCGCTACTTCGGCTCCTCGACCTTCCCCGCGTACCGCATCGTGCAGGCACAGTGGGCCGCCCGCGAGCACCACCTGAGCCGCTACGTCACCGAACAGCCCAGTTACTCGATCCTGCAGCGCGGCATCGAGACCCATGTCCTGCCCGTCACCGAGGAGTACCGGCTCGGCGTGCTGGCCTGGAGCCCGCTGGCCTCCGGCTGGCTGTCTGGCGCGATCCGCGCGGGCCGGGACATCACCACCAGCCGCTCGGCGTTCATGCCCCAGCGCTTCGACACCACCCTCCCCGCCAACAGGGCCCGGCTCGACGCCGTCGAACGGCTCGCCGTGGTCGCGGACGAGGCCGGCCTGACGATGATCCAGCTCGCGCTCGGCTTCGTCACCGCGCACCCGGCCGTCACCAGCGCGCTCATCGGCCCGCGCACCCTCGACCACCTCCACTCCCAACTCGCCGCTGCCGAAACAGTGTTGTCCGCCGACGTACTCGACGCGATCGACGCGATCGTCGCGCCCGGAACCGACCTTGCGGCCGACGAGAAGTTCGACACCCCGCCCGCGCTGCTGGACCCGTCCCTACGCCGCCGCTGACCCACCGGCCCCCGCATCTCCTTCGTAGCCAGCGGGCCGCTCTTCTGCTTCGCCGGCCGACGCGGGCCGTGCTGCCGTTCACACGCCGACGCGGGCCGTGCTTCTCCTCCGCACCCCCACGCGCTTGCGCATACCGTTCACGCACCGCTTCGAGCCGTGCTTCTCCTCCGTACCCCGACGCGACCGCGCTCGCCGTGCACACGCCGCTGCGAGCCGCGCTTCCCCTTCCCACGCCGACGCGCCCGCGCGCCCGGAACACGCTGGACTCGCCGTCCGCGTCGACCGGATGGACCGGTCGGCGCCGCCGGTGACGAAAGGACTGACGACACCATGCCCCACACCTCCCGGCCCCGGTTCGGGATCATGACCGCCCCCATGCAGGTCGACTACCAGGACATCCTGCGGGTCTGGCGCGAGGCGGACGACATCCCCGCGATCGAGCACGCGTGGCTGTTCGACCACCTCCTGCCGATCGGCGGCGATCCGGACGGCCCGATCCACGAGGGCTGGACGCTGCTCTCGGCGCTCGCCGCCCAGACCCGCCGACTCCGGCTCGGCCTGCTGGTGACCAGCAACCGGTTCCGGCCACCCGCGATGCTGGCCAAGATCGCCACCACCGTCGACGTCGTCTCCGGCGGACGGCTCGACTTCGGCATCGGCGTCGGCTCACGGCCCAGCCCTCCGCAGGCCCGGCGGGAGTACCCGGCGTACGGCCTGCCCTTCCACGACACCGCGCACGCCGTGGGGAGCCTCGCCGAGGCCTGCACGGTGATCCGGCGGCTGTGGACCGAGGACAAACCGTTCGACTTCGACGGCACCTACGTCCAGCTCACCGGCGCGTTCGGCAACCCCAAACCCGTGCAGCGCCCCCACCCGCCCGTCCTCATCGGCGGACGCTCCGCCGCGACCCTGCGCGTGGTCGCCGAGCACGCCGACCTGTGGAACATCCCGGGCGGAGACATGGACGACGTCGTCCGCCGCAGCGCACTGCTGGACCGGTACTGCGCCGACATCGGCCGCGACCCCGCCTCGATCACCCGCTCGATCCACCTGGCCGTCTCCTACGACCGGCCTGACGTCACCCGGGAAGCGATCGGGGCCGCGATCGGTGCCGGCTTCGGCCACATCGTCCTCGGGCTGCCCTCGC
The DNA here is from genome assembly GCF_040605435.1 of Streptomyces sp. NPDC005574. NCBI lineage: Bacteria > Bacillati > Actinomycetota > Actinomycetes > Kitasatosporales > Streptomycetaceae > Streptomyces > Streptomyces sp. NPDC005574. The sequence goes on along the minus strand of NZ_JBEXCW010000055.1, from coordinate 3,104 downwards.
CGTACCCGGTCGGTGTCGCCCGGTGGGTCGCCGAGGAGCTGATCGACACGTCGGCGTGAACACCCGGGCCGTAGTGGCCGGGAGCGCGGTGCCGCGAGGGCGGCCGGTCCGGCCGGGAGAGGCGACTGCGACAATCCGATCATGGACACAGGGGGCACGGGGAGTAAGGGCGACACGGTGACCGGGACCCGGGCGGAGGCGGCGGCGTTCGCGCGGGGCAGGCCGGCCCTCGGCCCGGGGTGGGAGCTGCGTGCCGCGGCGGTGGCCGACGTCGAGGAGATCGCGGAGTTGCGGGCCACCGTCCTGCGCGCCGATCTGGAACGCCTCGGACGCTACGACGCACACCGGGTGCGGCAGCGGCTGCGCGACTCCTTCTCCCCGCGGCACACGTCCGTCGTGCTGGTCGGCGGTGAACTGGCGGGGTGCGTCGCCGTACGGCCCGCCGAGGACCGGCAGTGGCTGGAGCACTTCTACCTGGCTCCACGCCACCAGGGCCGGGGGCTCGGCTCCGCCGTACTGCGCGCCGTGCTGGAGCGGACCGACGCGCAGGGCCTGACCGTCGGGCTGAACGTCCTGCGGGGCAGCGCGGCCCGCCGGCTCTACGAGCGCCACGGCTTCGTAGTGGAATCCCAGGACCCGGTCGACGTCTTCATGGTGCGCCGGCCGACGTGCCCTTGAAAGGCCCCGACCGGGAGATCACAAAGGTGACACCAGGGGCGGCCCGATGGGGCGGGCCAGGGGCCCCGTCACTACCATCGGAGCCCAAGACAACCATTTCGACCGGCTCATGGGAGAGCCGGTCGGGGTCGCCGATGCCGGGGTCCGCTCCCCGGGCTGCGGTGATCTTCCTGCCCAGGAGGACCCCCCGCATGTTTCGACGTATCGGGAACACTGTCGTCCGACATCCCGTCTGGACGATCGTGGCATGGCTCATCGCGGCGCTGGCGATCGTCGCCACCGCCCCGAGCCTGCCTTCGAACAGCGATGAGAGCAGTTTCCTGCCCAAGAGCTACGAGTCCATCAAAGCGGCGGCTCTCCAGGAGAGGGCGTTCCCCAGCGCCTTCACCCCGTCCGCGATCGCGCTGTACCAGCGTTCCGACGGCGGCAAGCTCACCGCCGCCGACAAGAAGGACGTCGCCCGGATCACCACCGAGCTGGGCGAGAAGAACATCGACCAGGTGCAGAAGGTCGTCCCAGGCCAACCGTCCGAGGACGGCAGATACGCGCTCACCCTGGTCCAGATGGACAGCAAGAACGCCGGTCAGCCCAAACAGGCGGACGCGGCCAAGGTGTTGCGGGAGGACGTCAAGCAACTCACCAAGGGCACGGACCTCGACGTCAAGCTCGGCGGCTCCGCCGCACAGGCCCTTGACCAACAGGACTCGTCCAAACGCGGTCAGGCACTGATCGGGATCGGCACCTTCCTGATCATCCTGGTGACCATGCTGATCATTTTCCGGGCGCCGATCCTGGCCGTACTGCCGCTGATCCTCATCGGTGTGGTGGCCGCCATCGCCAACGGGCTGATCGCCTACGCCACCAAGCTGTTCGACCTCCAGGCCAACAGCTCGGTCTCCTCGATCCTCATCGTCGTGCTCTTCGGCGTGGGCACCGACTACTTCCTGTTCCTGATGTTCCGCTACCGCGAACGCCTGCGAGCCGGGGACGAGTCGAAGCAGGCGATGATCAACGCGGTGGGCCGGGTCGGTGAGGCCATCGCCTCGGCGGCCGGAGCCGTCATCATCGCCTTCCTGGCGCTCATCCTGTCCACGCTGGGCTTCCTGAAGCAGATGGGTCCGGCCCTGGCCATCGCGGTCGGCGTCACCCTGGTGGCAGGTCTGACCCTGGTCCCGGCCGTGGTCTCGCTCATCGGGCCGAAGGTGTTCTGGCCCTCGAAGTCCTGGCAGCGCGAGCCGGAGAACGCCCGGTTCGCCGCCCTCGGCCGCGGAGTGCAGCGCCGCCCGGCCCTGACCACCGCGGTCTCCGGCCTGGTCCTGGTCGCGCTGTCGCTCGGCGTGTTCGGCTACAACGCCACCTTCGACCTGGCCTCGGGCTCCATGCCGAAGACCAAGGAGTCGATGGTCGTCCAGGACGACATGCAGAAGGCGTACTCGGCGGGGGCCGCCGCACCCACCGACGTCTACCTGTCGAGCACCGACGCCAGCCCCCTGGACAAGGCCGCCTTCGCCGCGTACGCCAAGAGCCTCGGCGCCGTCGACGGTGTCGCGAGTGCCCGCATGACGCAGGTCAACAAGGACGGCACCACCGCGGACTTCACGGTCACCCTCAAGTACGAGGCGTCCACGGACCAGGCGATCGACACCGTGGGCAGGGTGCGGGACGTCGCGCACTCCGACGCCCCCAGGGGCACCGAGGCCCTCGTCGGCGGCATGTCCTCGATCTACAAGGACATCGACACGGCGGTCAACCACGACTACCGGACGGTCTTCCCCGTCGCCGCGATCCTGATCATGGTCATCCTGGGGCTTCTGCTGCGCAGTGTGGTCGCCCCGCTGTACCTGATGGCCTCGGTGGGGCTCGGCTTCGGCGCGACCCTCGGTGCCACCGTGTGGATCTTCCAGGACGGGCAGGGACACTCGGGCCTGATGTTCATGCTGCCCGTGATCATGTATCTGTTCGTGGTCGCGATCGGCACCGACTACAACATCCTCATGATCGCCCGGCTCCGTGAAGAGGCCCGCGAGGGCCGGAGTCCGCGCGAGGCCGCCGGCATGGCGTTGCGGCACGCGGGGCCCACCGTGGCCGCGGCGGGCTTCATCCTCGCGGCGACCTTCGCCACGATGATGCTGGCGGGCAACGCGCTGCTCACGGAGATGGGTTTCGCCGTCTCCTTCGGTATCGCCGTCGCCGCCTTCGTGATGGCGATGTTCTTCACCCCGAGCCTCACCGCGCTGATCGGCCACGCGGCGTGGTGGCCGGGGCACGCGGACCGGGCCCGGAACGCGCCGGCCGGCACGGAGGCCGAACCCGTCGGTCCCGGACCGGTCACCGGTGAGGACCGGGACGCACTCGCGCACGATCCCTCGGGACGGCGCGGCTAGCCGCCCGGGCTCTGCCCGCAGCCGTGTGCCGTCACCGTCCGG
>NZ_JBEXCW010000054.1:0-55361 GCF_040605435.1 Streptomyces sp. NPDC005574 | reverse complement strand
CCAAGCCCGTTGCCACCAAGCGCGCGACCAGGTCGACGGCCAAGCCCGCCGCGAAGTCGTCCGCGAAGGCCGCCACCAAGTCGGCTCCCAAGTCCGCGCCCAAGTCGGCTCCCAAGTCCACCGCCAAGGTGACGGCCAAGGCATCGGCCGTGAAGTCCTCGCAGCCGACGCTCGTCGACCTGGTGCGCCGCCACCTCACCGAGCAGAGCGAACCGCGCTCGGCCGCGGAGATCGCCACCACCCTGGGCCAGACCCACCCCGAGCGCAACGTCAAGATCACCGTCGTGCGCACCACCCTCGAAGGACTCGTGGCCAAGAGCCTCGCCCAGCGCTCCAAGCAGGGTTCCTCCGTCTTCTACACCGCTCCCGAGGCACCCGAGCAGCCGCAGGCCCAGCAGGCCGACGAGCAGCCCGTGCCCGCCGACGCCTGACACGCACCGGGACGCGCTGCGGCCCGGATTGCCAGGTGCCGTCGTGGGTCGGCATCAGGCGGTCGCGGGCCGCGCCCGGCCGGCTTACCGGTGTGCCGTGACGCGTGCGGTCAGGGCGTGTCGCCTCGCCAGTCGAAGCGCGTGCTGCCCGCGACCCGGGGCGCGTACAGCGCGCGGCCGCCCGGTCCGTGACTGCCTATCTCCGTCGGCAGTGCCACGCCCGCACGCAGTTCGTGGTCGGGCCGGCCCGTCACGTCCAGCAGCAGGCCGTCCAGTGGCCCGCCGACCAACTCCACATAGGTGTGTCCGGGCTGTGGACCGGCGTCGTCGTGGTCGGCTCCGTAGACCCGGCCGCGCATGAACTCGAGCTCATCCATGCCATGCAGCCTCGCATCCGGCACTGACAACCGCCCGTCACGAGCACTCCTCCCAGGGCCTGCCCCGCGCTCGGCAGACAAGTTCGTGTGCCCGGCCATGTGCCGGGCCGGACGCACGCGGCGGAGCGACCGCGTTGTCAGTGGTGGCAGGCAGGATGACCAGCATGACGACAGCAGCAGTGATCGTGGACGACGCCGCCTACGCAGGGGCCGTCGAGGACGCCGTGAAGGCATCGGCCGCCTACTACGAGGGCGGCACCTCGGCGTTGGACGACGAGACCTACGACCGGCTGGTGCGCGGCATCGCGGCGTGGGAGGCCGAACATCCCGACCAGGTGCTGCCGAACTCACCGACCGGCAAGGTCGCCGGCGGCGCCGTGGAGGGCGACGTCCCGCACACCGCGCCGATGCTGAGCCTGGACAACGTCTTCTCGGCCGAGGAGTTCACGGCCTGGGCCGCCTCCCTGGCCCGGCGGCTCGGCCACGAGACGGCGAGATTCAGTGTCGAACCGAAGCTCGACGGTTTGGCGATCGCCGCCCGCTACCACCGCGGCCGCCTGACCCGGCTGGTCACCCGCGGCGACGGCACGGCCGGAGAGGACGTCTCGCACGCCATCGGCACCGTTGAGGGCCTGCCGCGGGAACTGGGCGAGCCCGTCACCGTCGAGGTGCGCGGCGAAGTCCTGATGACCACCGCCCAGTTCGAGCACGCCAACGAGGTGCGCACCGGCCACGGCGGGCAGCCGTTCGCGAACCCGCGCAACGCCGCGGCGGGCACCCTGCGCGCCAAGGACCGCGCCTACACCGTGCCGATGACGTTCTTCGGCTACGGTCTGCTGCCGCTGCCCGACACCGAGCCGGACCTCGGCGCGCGGCTGGCGGGACTGGCGCACAGTGACCTGATGCGGGAGGCGGCCGCCCTCGGTGTGCACACCACGGCGGGCACCCCCGTGCCGGGCAGCACCGCGGACACCACCGAACAGGTCCTGGCCCGGGTGGCGGAGATCGCCGCGCTGAGGGCGGAACTGCCGTTCGGGATCGACGGGATCGTGGTCAAGGCCGACCTGGCCGCCGACCAGCACGCGGCCGGCTCCGGCACACGCGCCCCGCGCTGGGCGATCGCCTACAAGCTGCCCGCCGTGGAGAAGATCACCCGGCTCCTCGAGGTGGAGTGGAACGTGGGCCGCACCGGCATCATCGCCCCGCGCGCCGTCCTGGCACCGGTCGAGATCGACGGCTCGACGATCACCTACGCCACCCTGCACAACCCGGCCGACATCACCCGCCGCGACCTGCGCCTGGGCGACCACGTCATGGTGTATCGCGCCGGTGACGTCATTCCCCGCGTCGAGGCCCCCGTGGCGCACCTGCGCACCGGCGAGGAGCGGCCGATCGCCTTTCCCGAGACCTGTCCGCACTGCGGCTCGGGCATCGACACCGGCGAGCAGCGCTGGCGGTGCGAGAACGGCCGCGACTGCCATCTGGTCGCCGCCCTCTCCTACGCGGCCGGCCGCGACCAGCTCGACATCGAGGGCCTCGGTCACACCCGGGTCGTGCAACTCGTGGAGGCGGGTCTGGTCGCCGATCTCGCCGACCTGTTCTCCCTCACCCGCGACCAGCTCCTGGGACTGGAGCGGATGGGCGACACCAGCACCGACAACCTCCTCGCGGCGATCGCTTCCGCCAAGGGCCGGCCCCTGTCGCGGGTGCTGTGCGCGCTCGGGGTCCGGGGCACCGGCCGCTCCATGTCCCGCCGTATCGCCCGCCACTTCGCGACCATGGACACCCTCCGCGCCGCCGACGCCGAAGCGATGCGCCGGGTCGACGGCATCGGCACCGAGAAGGCCCCGTCGATCGTCGCGGAACTCGCCGAACTCGCCCCGCTCATCGACAGGCTCGTGGCGGCCGGGGTGAACATGACCGAGCCCGGTGCCACGCCTCCCGCTGCGGTGGGTGAGGGTGCCGAGGAAGCGCCGGCCGACACGGACGCGGCGGACGGCCCGGCGCCGGCGGGCGGGCCACTGGCGGGGATGACGGTCGTGGTGACCGGCGCGATGACCGGGGCACTGGAGGCGCTCAGCCGCAACCAGATGAACGAACTCGTCGAACGCGCCGGTGGCCGTTCCTCCTCCAGCGTCTCCAGGAAGACCACGCTGGTCGTCGCCGGGGAGGGCGCCGGCTCCAAGCGGGCCAAGGCCGAGACCCTGGGCATCCGCCTGGCCGAGCCGGCGGAGTTCGCCGCGCTGGTCGCCGACTTCCTCGACTGACGCCGGTCCGCGGCCGGGTGGGCCGGCTCACGGCGGCCCCTCGGCAGGCTGGGGAACAACCGGCGTCGATCGGCCGTTCCTGTCTGTGTGGCTGCGGAGGGGACAGTGTCCCCGGGCCTACCCACAGCCCACAGGGACGATCGTTCGGCTGAAGCCCTGTGGAGCCTTTCGCCGCGAGGCGACCGCCCCTCCGCCGGCCACCGAACGCGGCCCCGGCTGGTCTCCCCCGTCCAGCCGGGGTTTCGCACGTCCGGTCCGGCTTTCACGCATCCCGTGATTGACCGCGTGCCACGGGGGTACTGGGCGGAGTCGTGATGCGTGGTGTGCTCGCCGCCTCGGCGCCCGGCATCGCCCTCGCGGCGAACCGGGTGTCGCCGGGAGACCTGTCGGCAGCCAGGGCCCAGATGGGGTTCTCGCTGGCATGGCACATCGTGGTCGCCTGCCTGGGCGTGGGCCTGCCGGCGCTCACCCTGCTCGCCGAGTGGTGGGGCCTCCGCACCGGCAACCCGTCGTACCGGCTGCCGGCGCGGCGGTGGGCGCGCGCCATGGGCGTCCTGTTCGCCGTCGGAGCCGTCTCCGGCACCATCCTGAGCTTCGAGATGGGGCTGCTGTGGCCCGGACTGATGGGCCGCTTCGGGCAGGTCATCGGGCTGCCCTTCGCCCTCGAAGGCATCGCCTTCTTCATCGAGGCGATCTTCCTCGGCATCTACCTCTACGCCTGGGACCGGCTGCCGCCCCGCCGGCACCTGTTGACCGGCATCCCCATCGTCGTCGCCGGCACCGCGTCCGCGTTCTTCGTGGTCTGCGCCAACGCCTGGATGAACCAGCCCCGCGGCTTCACCCTGCGCGACGGCAAGGTCGTCGACGTCGACCCGTGGGCCGCGATGCTCGACCCCGCGAGCTGGCCCCAGACCGTGCACATGATCCTCGCCGCGTTCATGGTGGCGTCCTTCCTGACGGCGTCCGTGTACGCGGTGGTGCTGCTGCGCGGGCGCCGCGACACCTACCACCGGGCGGGGTTCTTCATCCCCTTCGCCCTGGGTGCCGTGGTGACGCCCTTCCAGATCCTGGTGGGTGACTGGGCGGCCCGCTTCCTCAACGGCTGTTCGGCGCCTGCTTCGCGCTGTCGTCGCTGATCACACCGTTCTTCCTGGGTGCGGTGGCCGGCGGGGTCGCCTCCGGACGGGTCCCGCCGGGGCTCACCGAGGGCGACGTCGTCATCAGCCGGCTGAACCCGACGTCGGTGCTGGGCTGGGTGCTGGCGGTGCTGACCTGCGCCCATCTGGCGGCCGTGTACCTGTGTGCGGACGCCGACCGGGAGGGCCGGCCCGAGCTGGCCCGCTCGTTCGCCCGCGACGCCGTCGTCAGCGGTCTGGCGGCGGGTGCCGTCGCCTGCGCGGGCATCGCGGTCCTGCACGCCGACGCGCCGGAGCTGTTCCACGGCCTCACCCACCGGGCCCTGCCGCTCGTGATCCTCAGCGCGGTGCCGGCCTGGCGGTCCTCGGTCTGCTCGCCACGCGCCGTTTCGTGGCCGCCCGCGCGGCCGCCGCGCTCGCGGTGGCGGCGATCCTGTGGGCCTGGGGCGCGGCCCAGTACCCGGCCATGCTGGTCGGCACCACCACCGTCACCGAGGCCGCGGCGACCCCGGCCGTCCTCAGGGCGATCCTCGTCGCGCTGGGCGTCGGCGCCCTCGTCCTGATCCCGTCCCTGTGGCTGCTGTACGCCACCTTCCAGCGGGCGACACCCGAGCAGCAGCGGCACTGAGCCGGGACGCCGTACCGCCGCCCGGCCTGGGTCCGGCTCGGGTCCGCGCCGGTGGGGTGGCCGCCGTACGCGGCCGGTGTCAGGGGCCGTACCGCCTGGATGCCAGGTCAGTGCCCTCGACTATCGTGTGCCGTCCGGATCTTGAGGGGAGACAGCCGTGTCGGTCGGGGTGGGGAAGCCATGGCGTCGGATGGCCCATGTGGCTCTGCTGGCAGGGGTGTTGGCCGGCTGCGCGGAGGGCGCGGACGAGGAGGACAAGGCGTCGGCGAAGACGTCCACCGGTGCTTCGGCCACGGCGGCCGCCGGTGGCACCCGGGCGGTCGCCCCGAGCGGCGGGCGGATCGGCGCGGAGGGCTCCGCCTGTGAGCTGCCCGTCTCCTTCGACATCGCCCAGGGGTGGAAGGCCGAGGCCGTCGATGCCGAAGCGGCCTCGGGTGACCTCGACGACGAGGTGGCCGCGGAGGTCGCCGACGCGCTGCTGCACCAGGGCCCGGTCACCGCGGCCTGCGAGGTGGACGCCAAGCCCGCCGGGTACTTCGGTTACCTGCGGGTGTGGACCGGCGAGCCCGGTGAGGACAGCGCGCGCACCGTCCTGGAGGGGTTCGTGGCCGCCGAGAAGCAGGCGAGCAAGGCGACGTACAGCACGTTCCGGACCGGTGACCTCGTCGGTGCCGAGGTGGAGTACCTGTACACCAGCGAGCTGCTCGACGAGACGAAGAAGGAGCACGCCCTCGCCGTCACGACACCCGAGGGTCCGGTCGTCCTGCATCTGGGCGGAATGGACACCGAGGAGCACGAGGCGATGCTGCCGGCCCTCGAACTGGCCGAGCGGACCTTGCGGGTGGGGTGAGCACGACTGCGGCCGGACCGAACACCGTTCAAAGCAGATGCAGTTGAAGGGTTCCGGCCCCTACGCTGCCGGTCATGGACAGCACCGGGGCCGAACACCTGCTGAACGTCGTGGACGTCGAGGCCACCTGCTGGGCCGGGTCGCCGCCGCGGGGGCAGACCGGCGAGATCATCGAGATCGGCCTGACCGTCGTCGACCTGGCCGCAGGTGAGCGGCTCGCCCGGCACCGCGTCCTGGTGCGGCCCGCACGCTCCCGGGTCAGCGCGTTCTGCACCGAGCTGACCGGCCTGACCCAGGACGAGGTCGAGGGGGGCCTCTCCTTCGCCGAGGCGTGCCGGCTGCTCGCGGCCGGGCACGACGCCGGCATCCGGCCGTGGGCGAGCTGGGGCGACTACGACCGCGACCAGTTCACCCGCCAGTGCCGGGCGGCCGGGGTCCCCTACCCCTTCGGCCGGTTCCACACCAACGCCAAGGCCGTCTTCACGGGGGCGTACGGGCTGCGCAAGCGGCCCGGGATGGCGCAGGCACTGCGCCTGGCCGAGCTGCCCCTCGAAGGGCGCCATCACCGGGGTGAGGACGACGCCTGGAACATCGCGGCGCTCGTCCTGCGGCTGGCCGCGGACGGCGCCTGGCCGCACCCCTCGGAGCAGCGCGAGAACCAGCGTCCCTGACCGCTTCGGGGGCCCGGCGGCTCAGTCGGAGCGGCGGCCCTCGACGAGAGCGGCGAGCCGGTCCAGGGCCATCCGCGTGCCCGTCTCGTTGTCCTTCGCCGGTACCGCGTCGGGGATGCCTTCGTGGACGAGGAGGACGTCGGTGCCGCCGCCGGCGTCGGTGAGAGTGGTCGTCATCGTCATCACGCCCCGCAGCGCCGGGTCCCCGGTCTCGAACTCGAAGACCTCCACCACCTTCTCGTCGGGCACGAGTTCGGTGAAACGCCCGTGGTAGGTGTCCGTGCGGGAGTCCGACTTCCCGGCTCCGGCCTCCGTGTCGTAGGTCAGCGACACACGGAACGCGCCGCCTTCACGGGCGTCGAACTCGTGGACGTGGCTGCTCATGCCGGCCGGGACACGCCACCGGGCGATCGCTTCGGCGTCCAGCAGCGCCCGGTACACGACCGCGCGTGGGGCGTTCACATGCCACGGGACCCGCGTCGAGTACATGACGTTCACGATAGCGTCCGAGGTGCCGTCGCTCCGTCCCGATTGTGGCCCGCCGGGGCATGGGCCGGGCCGGAGCGGTTACTCCGATCCTCATGGCAAGTATTTCGAGATCCGATGAGGGCAGTGGTGCGGCGCAGGCGTCCGAGGACGGGACGCCGGGGCCGACGGACGAGGTCGAGCGTCAGGCGCCGGACGGCCCCGCCCAGTTGTCGGGACGGTCGTGGATGGCCGTCCTCAAGGGCACCGTCAAGGAGTTCCAGAACGACGAACTCGCCGACCGGGCCGCGGCCCTGACGTACTACGGGGTGCTCTCCCTCTTCCCCGCCCTGCTGGTCCTGGTCTCGCTGCTGGGCATCTCCGGGCAGTCGGCGACCCAGCAGGTCCTCGACAACGTCAACAAGCTCGCGCCCGGCTCCGCCCGCGACATCATCGGCAACGCGGTGCAGCAGCTCCAGGGCCGGGGCGGCGTCGGGTCGCTCATGGCCGTGGTCGGCATCGTCCTGGCCGTGTGGTCGGCCTCCGGCTATGTCGCGGGTTTCATCCGCACCGCGAACGCCGTCTACGACATGCCCGAGGGACGTCCGGTGTGGAAGGTGCTGCCCATCCGGGTCGGCGTCACGGTGGTGCTGCTGGTGCTGGCCGTGATCAGCGCCCTGATCGTGGTGTTCACCGGAGGCATCGCGGAGCAGGCCGGCTCGGCGCTGGGAATCGGCGACACGGCACTGACCGCGTGGTCGATCGCGAAGTGGCCGGTGCTGGTGGTCCTGGTCACCATCATGATCGGGCTCCTGTACTGGGCGTCGCCCAACGTCAAGGGCCGCGGCTTCAAGTGGATCACCCCGGGCAGTGTGCTGGCCCTGCTGATCTGGCTGCTCGCGTCCGCCGGGTTCGCGTTCTACGTGGCGAACTTCGCCTCGTACAACAAGACGTACGGCACCCTCGCCGGCGTGATCGTGTTCCTGGTGTGGCTGTGGATCAGCAACATCGCGATCCTGCTGGGCCTGGAGTTCGACGCGGAGATGGCCCGGCAGCGCGCGGTCGCCGGCGGGCACCCAGCGGACGAGGAGCCGTACGTCCCGCCGCGTGACACCCGCGCCTGGAGTGAGGAGGACCGGCGCCGCATGACCTGACACGGCCTCGGCGCCCCCCGCGCCGCCGTCCCGGTCCTTGACCTCGGACTTTCGTGCGCCCTGCCGTGGGACAGACGGCGAGAGCTGGGTATACGTACGCCGCCGAGCCGGGCGGTGCCGGGCCGGCACGGGTGGGGTGGAACAGGCCGAAACATGGAGGCGAGCGTGCTGCAGCGACCGACGGACATCATCGAGGGGGCCGTGGGTGACGGCGACACGAACACCACCGAGCGGCGCAAGCAGCGGCTGCGAAGACGTCTGGAGCGCCTCCTCGGGATCGCCGCGACGGAAGGCAACGAGCTCGTCCCGCTGCGCAACGGCGACGCGATCTTCCCCGCCATGCTCACGGCCATCCGCTCCGCGCGGCACACCGTGGACCTGATGACCTTCGTCTACTGGCGTGGGGAGGTGGCCCGCGAGTTCGCGGACGCGCTGGCCGAACGCGCCCGGGCCGGGGTGCGGGTGCGACTGCTGCTCGACGGCTTCGGCGCGATGGAGATCGAACAGGACCTGCTCGACGCCATGGACTCCGCCGGCGTCCAGGTCGCCTGGTTCCGCAAGCCGGCCCGGCTGTCGCCGCTGAAGCAGAACCACCGTTGCCACCGCAAGGCCCTCGTCGTCGACGAGGAGACGGCGTTCACGGGCGGGGTCGGCATCGCCGAGGAGTGGTGCGGCGACGCCCGCAACCCCGACGAGTGGCGCGACACCCACGTCCAGGTGCGCGGGCCCGCCGTCGACGGCATCGCCGCCGCCTTCGCGCAGAACTGGGCGGAGTGCCACGACACGCTCTACGACGAGCGCGACCGGTTCATCGAACACCGGCAGCCGGGCCGGGCCACGGTCCAGGTCGTGCGGGGGTCGGCAAGTTTCGGCTGGCAGGACATGCAGACCCTCGTCCGGGTCGTGCTGTCGTCCGTGGAGGAACACTTCCGGCTGTCCACCGCCTACTTCGCGCCCGACCCGTACTTCGTCGGGCTGCTCGCGGACACCGCGCGGCGGGGCGTGCGGGTGGAGATCCTGCTGCCCGGTCCGCACACCGACCAGCGCGCCTGCCGACTGGCCGGGCAGCACCACTACCAGACGCTGCTCGACGCGGGGGTCGAGATACGCGAGTACCAGCCGACGATGCTGCACACGAAGATCATGACGGTGGACGGGGTCGCCTCACTGATCGGTTCGACCAACTTCAACCGGCGGTCGATGGAGCACGACGAGGAGGTCATGCTCGCCGTGCTCGACGAGCACTTCACCGCGGACCTCGACAGCGACTTCGAAGAGGACTGGAAGGCGGGCGAGTCCATCGACCCCGTCCGCTGGCGGCAGCGCCCGCTCACCCAGCGCCTGCGCGAGACGGCGGTCCTGCCGATCCGGCGTTTCCTCTAGCGCCGTGACCGGCACCGCGGCCGTGACCCGCGCCGCCGGAGGGCTTCGACCGCCCCTCCGCGGTCTCGCGTCGGGGGCCTGCTCAGACGAACGCGCTCTGCCCTGTGATGGCCTTGCCGACGATGAGGGTGTTCATCTCCCGCGTCCCCTCGAAGGAGTAGATCGCCTCCGCGTCGGCGAAGAAGCGGGCCACGTCGTAGTCCAGCACGATGCCGTTCCCGCCGAAGATCTCGCGGGCCCAGCCGACGACCTCACGCATACGGGACGTCACGAACGCCTTGGCCAGCGACGACTGTTCGTCGCGGAACACGCCCGAGTCCTGCAGCCGGGCCAGCTGCGACAGCATGCCCCAGGAGGCGGTGATGTTGCCGAGGCTCTTCACCAGGAGGTCCTGGACGAGCTGGAATCCCGCGAGCGGCTTGCCGAACTGCTGCCGCTCGGTGGCGTAGGCGAGCGCCAGTTCGTAGGCGCCGGTCATCACTCCGAGCGCCTGCCAGGCGACGCCACTGCGGGTGGCCCGCAGGACCTCCGCGACGTCGCGGAACGAGCCGGCCTCCTGCAGCCGGTCGGCTTCGGGCACCCGCACCCCGGTCAGGGTGATGTCGGCGTTCTCGACGATCCGCAGCGAGGTCTTGTTGGCTATCTTCTCCGTCACGAAACCGGGCGTGCCCCGTTCGACGACGAAGCCCTTGACCTGGTCGTCGGCGACGTCCCGGGCCCAGACCACGACATGGTCGGCGAAGGTGGCGTTGCCGATCCAGCGCTTGGCGCCGTCGAGCACCCAGGTGTCGCCCTCGCGCGCGGCCGTGGTGCGCATGCCGGCCGTCACGTCGGACCCGTCGAGGGGTTCGGTGAGGGCGAAGGCCCCGATGGTGTCCATCGTCGCCATCGCGGGCAGCCAGCGGTCCCGCTGCTCCTGGCTGCCGCCGGCGTGGATCGCGTACATGGCGAGGCCGTTGTGCACGCCGAAGAAGGTGGCGACGGAGGCGTCCACCCGGCTCATCTCCATCGCCATCATGCCCGTCAGCAGGTGACTCACCCCGGGACGGTGGTCGCCGTAGCCCTCGTAGGGCAGTCCGACGAGGCCGCTCTTGCGGAACTTCGCGATCAGCTCCCTGGGGAAGGTGCCCTCGGCCCAGTTCTCGTTCACCAGCGGCCTGACCTCCTCGCGCATGAACGTCCGTGTCCGCAGGAGCAGTTGCCGTTCCTCGTCCGAGAGGGCGGCCTCGAAGTCGTAGAAGTCGGCGACGGTCCGGTCATCCGTGGGAGAAGTCATGTCGGCCTTCTTCCACGCTTTCGTCGCTCGATGCTCATGAGTGGCGCGGCGGGCCGGACGGGCCCCCGGTGCCTCCGAGTTCGGCGATCAGCCGGCCGGCGGTCACGGACCCGTCGTCCTTGTGGGCCTGCCACCGCGCGAAGACCTGCGCGGCGGCGTCGGCGAAGGCTCCGGGCAGCGCGCTGTCCCGGCAGGCTTCGGCGATCTCCGTCATCTCGGGTTCCCAACGCCACGCGCGAGGGCCCGCTCCCGCCAGCTGGGCCGGTGACGCGAGAGGAGTGCCCGGCAGTAGATGTCCGGCGAGGTCGCGGAGGTCGTCCAGGACGCCATGGCTCTCGGCGAGGGCGGACGCTTCGGCGGCGAGGGCGTAGGAGATCTTGTTGTAGGCGGCGAAGGCGAGCTTGAGCGCGGACGCCCGGCCGACCGGTCCGGCCAGGGCGACGGGGGTCAACAGCGTTCCGGCGAACAGCTGGTGGACCTCCTCGACCGCCGGCGCGTCACCCGACAGGTAGAGGCGCGTGGTTCCCGGCGTGCGGGGCGGCGGACCGGCTATGCCGCCGTCGACCAGTGTCGCCCCGGTGCCGGCGAGCGCCTCGGCGATCCGCGCGACGCGTGCCGGGCTGACGGCGTTGGCATCGACGTAGACACCGTCGAAGCCGGCGGCCGCCACCTGTCGGGCGAGGTCGAGGGCCGCCGCAGGTGGGCACACGCTCAGGACGACCGGGCACCGGTCGGTCAGTTCCGTCAGGCCGGCGGCGGGCCGCAGTCCGAACTCCTCGGCCCGTTCCCGCGTGGCCGCCGAGCGCCCCTGCGGCACCCACCAGACCCGGGCGCCCGCCGCGACGGCCTGCGCCGCCACCCGCGCGCCCATGGCACCGGGGTGCACGATCCCCACGTCCGCGTGAACCATGCCGGAACCCTATCCGCCGGCCAGCGCGGGGAAGACGTCCGGGCAGGCGTCCGGGCATGTGGAAAACCCCGCCCCGGGTGGCCCCGGGACGGGGTTTGTCGAGCGCCGGGCAGGCCTTGCACCTGCATCTCCCCGCAGGAAGCGGGGCGTCTTTCCTTGGACGACCAACGCCGGGCGGGCCAGGAGTCGTTCGTGGCCCGCTCAAGATCGACCGTACCCCACGGGTGGCGTTCATGCCAACCCGGAGCCGGTCCGCCCCGGTGTCCGGCCTCGCCAGGCGCCGCGGGCCGCTCGGCAGTCACCGGTCGGCACTGACCGGTCAGTGCCGACCGGCGTGCGTGTGGCTGTGCGAGGTCTCGGGATCGCCGGGTTCGCGCCGCGTCCTGCGGTCCCGCTGCCAGTCGTGGACCGCCAGCCCGAGCGAGCACAGCACGGGCAGGATGCCGGCGCCCACCGCGATGGCGACCGCGGCCCGGTAGTCGTGGCCGCCGTGGCCGAGGACCATGTAGAACAGCCCGGGCAGAGCGGCCGTGCCCATGGCGCCGCCGAGCCGCTGCCCCGTCTGCAGGGCGCCACCGGCCGCACCCGCCATCCGCACCGGGACGTCCCGCAGGGTCATGGTGACGTTGGGGGAGATGACGCAGCCGCTGCCCAGGCCGCCGACGAAGAGGGCGGGCGCCGCGAGCCACACCGCCCGGTCGCCGGAGACCTGGCTGAGGATCAGTACGGCGCCGCCCAGGCCGAGCGCCACGGCGGCCAGTCCGCACACGGTCAGCAGCCGGCCCAGCCGCTCGACCAGGCGCCCCGCCACCACTGCGGCGACGGCCGACCCGACGGCGAAGGGGGTCACCGCGAGCCCCGACCGCAGCGGTGAGTACCCCTGACCGTTCTGGAAGAAGAGGGCGAACACCAGCCACACACCGCTGAATCCGACGAAGTACAGGGTCGCGATGACCGCGCCCGCACTGTATCCGCGGGTGCTGGTGACCAGCCGCGGGTCGAGCAGCGGGTGCCCCTCCCTCGCGGCGACCCGCCGTTCCCAGCGCGCGAACGCCGCCAACAGCGCCACGCCCACCAGGAAGAGCCACCACAGGCGCCGGACGCCACCGGACTCCGCCAGGACCAGCGGCAGCATCAGTGCCAGGACCCCGGAGCCGAGCAGGGCGACGCCCGGCAGGTCGAGGTGTTCCCTGCGGCCGGGCGCGACCTGGGGCAGCAGCCGCCACCCGAGGACGAGCGCGATCACCCCGACCGGCACGTTGACGTAGAAGATCCAGCGCCACCCCTGCGGTCCGCCGGCCAGCGCGAGCAGGAGGCCGCCGACGACCGGGCCGACCGCGCTGGAGATGCCGACGGTCGCCCCGAACAGCCCGAACGCCCGCCCGCGCTCGGCGCCGCGGAACATCTGCTGGATCAGGGCGGAGTTCTGCGGGGCCAGGCAGCCGGCCGCGGCGCCCTGCGCGAGGCGGGCCACGACCAGCCAGGTGATCGAGGGGGCCGCACCGGCCGCGGCGCTGCACAGCACGAACGCCGTGAGCGCCAGCAGGAAGATGCGCCGCCGGCCGAGCGCGTCGCCCAGCCGGCCCGCGGTCACGAGGACGAGGGCGAACGCCAGCGCGTACCCGGAGACCACCCACTGGATGGCGGGCGCGGAGGCGTGCAGGCCCCGTTGCATGGACGGCAGCGCCACCGCGACGATCGTGACGTCGAGCAGGCTCATGAAGCCGGCCACCAACGTCACCCACAGCGCTCTCCACCGCCGGGGATCGGCTCCTTCGGCCGCACCTGCCGGGCTTCCGCCGCGCTCGCCCGCCTGTGTCCGCACGCCCACCCGGGCTCCTCTCCGCCGCCGTCGCCCGGCGCCGGGGACCGGCCCGGACGAACCGACCGCCCGATCAGCGCGGGTACCGCACCGGACACCCGCGTCACCACTGTCCCTCTACGGGTATCCCCCTGCGCCGACCTACGCATGGCCGACCCGGCGGACGGGGTGGGACCCTCCTGGACATGCCGAAGTCCCCGAGAGAGGTTCGGGGTCTTCGGCGTGTCCGGGTCTCGGCGTGTCCGAGCCTCCGGCATGTACGGGTCTCGGAGTGACCGGCTCTCGCGTGACCGGGTCTCGGCATGACCGCGTCTCGGCGTGAGCGGGAGCGACGCCGGTCCAGCACGCACCGGCGCGCACCGGCGTGCGAGCGGGCGCGCGAACCGGCCGCCGGTGCTTCCCGTACCGGCGCGCGAACCGGGCGTGCGAACCGGGCGCGCGGGCCGCCGTACGAGCCGGGCCGCCGTACGAGACGGCCGGGGCGCGCGGCGGTCAGCGGCGCGTGCGCAGCTTGCCGAGCAGGCGCTGTGCCTGGGCGCGGCGGCGCGGATCGGCTGCCGCTCGCCGCGCCTGCTCCATCGTCCGTCGCCCCTGGGGGCTGCGGGCGAACTCCTTGATGCGCTGCATGACAGTCGGCATGGATCTCCCTCCACCGGTCGGCAGGTGTCACCGACTTCCTACAGGCCCGGCTACCCGGTGACGGACCGTTCAGGCGCGCGGACGCTCAGCTCCCCCGCCGTGGCCGGATTCCGTCCTCGCGGCGGGCCGCCGGCGCGGCCGGGCCATCAGCGGGTGCGTCATCGGGTATCACCTCCCTTGCACACCGACGTGTGCGGGGGCGGGGGAAGCCGGCCTCGATGGCTCGGAGGGGGCGACGGGCGGTCATGGAGGGATCACGTCGTGCCCGGCGCCGTCGCCTGGTGCGCGAGTTACGGGCCGCCGGACGCTACGGACCCCGGCTGCGGGACGTGCTGCCCGCCCTCGCCGGCTGCGTGCTCCTCGTGTGTGCCGCGGTGGCGGCGCTCGCGGCGGCCTACCGGTTCCTCGGCGTCGGCGCCCCCGTGCTCGGCGTGACGCTCCTGGTCTTCGCCGGGGCCGCCGTGCGCCGCCACCGGCGTCCGCTGGGCCGGCGGCGCCGCGGCTTCTACACCCCGGAGGAACTGGCCGAGTTGGACACGCCGGGCCTGATGGTCGCCGTGGCCCGGATGCTGCGCCGCGACGGGTGGTACGTGCTGCCGCTCCCCGAACCTGACCGTCCCCTGCTCACCGCGCGCGACGCCCGGGGCCGGGTGCTCGACGTGGCGTTCCGCGCGGTGGCCGAGCCGCTGCCCGACGAGGAGGCGCACGCCTCGCCCGTGGCGACGGGGGCCGGCCGGCGGTTGCGCCTGGTCGTGCACCGGGGCAGTTTCACCCGGCGGGACGTCCAGTGGGCGCGGCGTCAGGGCCATGTCCATCTCATCGACGCGCCGCGCCTTCGGCGTTGGGGCGACGGCACGCCCCTGCAGCAGCTCAGCGGCCCACCGACCCCACCGGTTTCGCCGTGAGGGAGGCCGGGTTCAGCCGGACGACACGGTTCTGGTCACCCGGCCCCGCGGGTCGGCCTCCATGTACCCGCCCTCGCCGTACTCGTTGCTGAGATAGATCGCCATGCCCGACGGGGTGCCGAAGATGTCGTTCGGCTGCCGTACCAGCAGGTAGCGGGTGGCCCGGCCGTCGACTTTCAGCTCCTTCCCGGCCCGCTTCAGCAGCGCGGGGAGTGCGTCCCAGTGGAAGTCGTCGAGTTCCACGGGCTTCTGACCACCCGTCAGCGAGCTTTTGACGATGCCCTTCTCGACGCCGCCGGCGACCCGGTAGGTGTACGTCTCGTACCGCGTCCGGCTGCCCCGGACCATCACCGAGGCCGAGACGTAGTCGGGGTAGACCAGGAAGGCGCCGAAACTGGAGCTTCCGGTCTCCTTCTCGATGGCGTGGAGGGCTTGGCGGACCCCGGTGGGTGTCAGGAGATCGGTGACGGCCGAGGGCGTCCCACCCGTGGACGGCGTGTCCTGCGCGGGGGTGGCGCCCTGCGTCTCCCGCGGGTTTCCGGGGGATCCGGCCGCGCCGTTGTGGTCGCCGTCGGAGAACGCCTGCCAGACTCCCCCGCCCGCCAGCAGCGCCCCGAGGACGACGGCGAGAACCGTCACGCGCCGCGACCTCCGGGATGTGGCGCGCACCCCGGCCGCGGTCATCGGTGCCGGACGCGGGTGGGGCCCCGCGGGTACGGCGTCGCGCGGTTCGTACGGCGCGGCCGCGTAGGGGTTCGGACCGAAAGGGGCGGCCTCCCCCGGTGGGGTCGGCGGTGTCGCGTACGGGTTCGGCCCCGACGGCACGGCGTCGTGCGGCGCTGACGGCACCGCGTCGCGCGGCCCGGACGTGGCCCCTGGTGGCCGGTCGGGCGCCGGGGACGGCCCGGCGGCGGGCGCGACTCCCGGAGGGCTGAGGGGATATGAGGTGTGCCGGGAGTCGGCGGGTTCCCGCGCCGCCGTCTCCAGCATGCGCGCCACGGTCCCGGCGTCCGGCCGCGCGGCGGGGTCACGGACCAGCAGGCGGGTGAGGACCGGGGTCAGGGAGCCGGCCCGGGACGGCGGGGGCACCTCGTCGTGGAGTACGGCGGCCAGCGTGGCCAGGGTGGTGGTCCGGCGCAGCGGATGGCGGCCCTCGACGGCCACGTACAGCATCATCCCCAGCGACCACAGGTCCGCCGCCGACCCGTCGCCGGTGCCGCCGTCGCCGTCGGAGATGCGCTCGGGGGCCATGTAGTCCGGGGTTCCGATGATCGATCCCGTCGCGGTGAGGGCGGTGGACTCGCGGACCGCGGCGATGCCGAAGTCGGTGAGGACGGGCCTGCCGTCGGAGCGCAGCAGGACGTTGGCGGGCTTCACGTCGCGGTGCTGGACCCCGGCGTGGTGCGCTGCGCGCAGCGCCTCCAGCACCCCGGCGCCGAGACGGGCGGCCTCCGCCGGTGTCATCGGACCGCGGGCGAGCCGGTCGGCGAGCGAACCGCCGTCGACCAGCTCCATGACGATCCACGGGTAGGTGCCCTCGCCGCCGTCGACGATGTGATGGATCGTCACGACGCCGGGGTGTTCGATCCTGGCGAGCGCCCGGGCCTCGCGCAGCACCCGCTCGCGCAGCAGGCGTGCCGCGTCCGGGTCGCGGTCGAAGTGGTCCGCGTCCGGGGGCCGCACCTCCTTGACGGCGACGTCGCGTCGCAGCACGAGGTCGCGGGCCCGCCACACCGTTCCCATCCCGCCACCGCCGAGCCGGGCGAGTAGTTCGAAACGGCCGTCGACGACCCGTCTGTCGCTGTCCCCGTCGTTCATGGCAGGAGCTTAGGGGACGCCCCGGGCGGCCCGGGGCCCCGGCCCGGGGGCGCCCGCACCGGGGCCGGACGTGGTCCGTACCAGGCACGACGACCGCCCGTCACCACCCCGGCGGCCGCGCGGGCCCCTCCCGGCGGGGCGGCCGCGGCCACCCCGCCTACCGTCCGGGCCCGCCTCGCCGGACCTCTTCGGCGGCCTCTCGGGCACCGCCCCGCACGGTCGAAATCCGGGCAGATCGCGGTGGGTTGGGGCGTCGCACGGCGCGCGCGTCCCTCACCCGCCGCTCTTGTTCGTATCTACGAACCTGTCTCGCACAGGTGTCCAACCCGGCCCCACCTCTGATAGGAAACCTTCCTATCAGTGCACGGTCACTGGCAACTGCCACCCCCCACAAGCCAATTGGAGCCCTCGTGGAACACTCCCCCGGCGAGACCCGCCCGACCGCGAACCCCTCCCGCCGCTCGCTTCTGCTGGCCGGCGCCGCCTTGGCAGCGGTCCCGCTGCTGCGCCCCGCGCACGCCTCCGCCGCTCCCGCGCCCCTGCGCGCCGCCGGACTCGACGACCCGGCGAAGAAGGAGATCGCCATGAAGCTGGTGTCGAGCGCGGAGAACTCCTCGCTCGACTGGAAGGCCCAGTACAAGTACATCGAGGACATCGGCGACGGCCGCGGCTACACCGCCGGCATCATCGGGTTCTGCTCCGGCACCGGCGACATGCTCGACCTCGTGGAGCTCTACGCCACCCGCAAGCCCGGCAACGTCCTGGCCAAGTACCTGCCCGCCCTGCGGCGGGTGAACAACTCCGACTCACACGCCGGCCTCGACCCGTCGTTCCCCGGTGACTGGCGCAAGGCGGCCCAGGACACCGCGTTCCAGCAGGCCCAGAACGACGAACGCGACCGGGTGTACTTCAACCCCGCCGTCCAGCAGGGCAAGACCGACGGACTGCGCGCGCTGGGCCAGTTCACGTACTACGACGCCATCGTCATGCACGGCGACGGCACCGACCCGACCTCCTTCCGCAACATACGCAAGCGGGCCCTCACCAAGGCCAAGCCGCCGGCCCAGGGCGGCGACGAGGTGACGTACCTCAACGCGTTCCTCGACGCGCGGGTGTGGGCGATGAAGCAGGAGGAGGCGCACAGCGACACCAGCCGGGTGGACACCGCGCAGCGGGTCTTCGTCCGCAAGGGCAACCTGGACCTCAACCCGCCCCTCGACTGGAAGGTGTACGGGGACAGCTACCACATCGGCTGACCCCACCCGCCGGCGCCGCACCCCTCCCCCGGCGGCCCACCCCGGACACGCGTGCGACGGTCATGGCACCGGGACCGTCGCACGCGGCAGGGGCGGGGTGCTCCTCACCGCTCGGGCCGGCCGGGCGCCCCGTCCGTGTCCTTCGGCGGCCGGGGCGGCCGGCCGCGCGGGGCGTCACCGGCGGTGAGGTGCTCCAGGACCTCGGCGAGGTCGAGGCAGGCCAGCTCCACCGAGCGTCTGGTGTTGCGCTGCTCGGTGATGAGGGCCGACAGCAGAAGCGCCGTCAGGGCCATGGAGCCGTTGAACGCCTGGAGTTTGATCATCACCTCGACGTCCGTCAGCCGCTGGAACGAGCCGCTTCCGTCGGTCGCCGCGACCGTGGCCGTGACGGAGGCGAAGAGGGCGCACAGGATGCTGCCCGGCAGCCGGAATCGCAGCGCGACCCAGATCAGCAGCGGATAGACCAGGAACAGCAGGCTGACGGTGCTGAAGCACGCCACCGGTACGAGAGCAAAGGCGATGACCGCCACCCCCACCGCCTCCTTCCACCGCGCCAGGGGCAGGGGCCGGTGTGCGGCGCGCAGCAGGAGCAGCAACGGGGTGACGAGCAGGACACCCATCGCGTCCCCCACCCACCACCCCAGCCACACGGGCCAGAAGTCCGGCACGGCGATCCGGTCGGTGGCGACGAGTAGGCCGACGCCGACCGTGGCGCTGATCAGCATGGCGGTCAGGGCGCCGAGGAACACCAGGGCGAGGCCGTCGCGCAACCTGCTGAGGTCGGTCCGGAAACCCGCCCTGCGCAGCATCAGACAGGCGCAGACAGGTGCGGCGGTGTTGCCCACGAGGGTGCCGATCACGGCGGGCCGCAGCGTGGTGAGCGACAGGACGACGAGCCAGCGCGCCGAGCGTGATCCCGGGCCAGACCCGCAGACCGAAGATCAGCAGACAGGCCACCGCCACGCCCGTGGGGGGCCAGATCGGGGTGAAGACGGCGCCCTCCACGACGAGCCGGCGCAGCAGACCCAGCCGTCCGGCCGCGTAGTAGCAGGCGGCGACGGCCAGCGTCCGGACGGCCCAGCCGCCCGGCCGACGCAGATCCTGGACGGCCACCACAGCAGCCATCAGACAACTCCCCCGCCCGCACGGCGAGGCGAGCGCCCCTCGGCCGGCCGTCACGCCACCCGCCGGAAAGCGGCGGGACCCCCTTACGGCCGTACGGCGGAGGCGTCGTGGCCGACGACCAGCACGGCCGCGTCGTCCTCATGGCCGACGCGCTCGGCGCCCTTGATCACGGCGGCGGCGAGCGACCCCGCCTCCATGCCCGCGACGGCGGCGATCCCGGCCAGCCGGACCACCTGGTCGAGGCCCTCGTCGACACTGAGCGAGGGGCCCTCCACCACGCCGTCCGTCAGCAGCACGAACACCCCGCCGGTGTTCAGGCGGTAGCGGGTCACCGGGTAGACCTGCCCGTCGAGAACGCCCAGCGGGGGGCCGCCCTGGTCCTCGGCGATGCCCGACCTGCCGTCCGCGGTGGCCCACACGCACGGGATGTGTCCGGCCCGGGCGCTCTCCAGCACACCGGTGGACGGGTCGAGCCGCATGAAGGTGCAGGTCGCGAAGAGGTCGCCGCCGAGCGAGAGGAGGAGGTCGTTGGTCCGGGAGAGCAACTCGCCCGGGTCGCCGGTGACCGAGGCGAGCGCCCGCAGCCCCACCCGCACCTGCCCCATGAACGCGGCCGCCTCGATGTTGTGCCCCTGCACGTCGCCGATCGACAGCCCGATGCGGCCGTCGGGCAGCGTGAAGGCGTCGTACCAGTCGCCGCCCACGTTGAGGCCGTGGAAGGCGGGCGCGTACCGCACGGCCAGGCGGAAGCCGGGCGCGACCGGGAGGTCCCCGGGGAGCATGCCGCGTTGCAGGGCGACGGCGAGTTCGACCAGGGAGCGCTGGACCTCCGCCCGCTCCCGCGCCTGGGCGGTCAGCGCCCCGAGCCTGGCCAGCAGCGCGTCGTCGTCGTCCGTAGGGCGCCTGCGGAACATGAACACTCCGTGCGTCGGGTACCCCGCTGATCACAGGAGTCCATTGTGGTCCTTCGGGGTGACGACGGCCCGGCGACCGGGTGCGGGGTCCGACCGGCGGGCAGGCGCATCCACGACTGATCCCACGCCCAGGGGGAATCAGTTCACGACCGAGGCCGGGAGTACGGCCCGCCCCCGAGGGAGCGCGCCCCATGTCCGCTGAACCACAGGCCGGCCGCAGGGCCAAGGCCGGCCACCCGGCCCGCGTCCTCGCCCTGCCGCGGCCGGGCTTCCGGGTGCCCGCCGCCTGGTGGCCGGCTCTGCGCCGTACACCGGTGTCGATGTGGCGCGACGACATCTCCGACCACGCCGCGGCCCTCACCTACTACACGGTCCTCGCGGTGCTGCCCGCGCTGCTGTCCACCGTCGTCGGCTTCGCCCTCATCAGCCCCGACACGGCCGAGAGCTTCATCGCGCACGTCACCGCCTACGTCCCCGCGGAGTCCGCCGGGCAGCTGCACGACGCGTTGTCCCGCATGCTGCAGGGCGGCTCCGCGGCCTGGACGCTGCTGGTCACCGGCACCGTGAGCGCCCTGTGGTCGGCCTCCAGCTACCTGGCCGTCTTCCGGCGCGCCCTGCACCGGATGCACCATGTGGCGGACCACCGCTCACCCTGGCGCAAGGCCCACCGGATCGTGCTCACCGCGCTGGCGCTGCTCGGCCTTCTCGTCGTCAGCGCCCTGGTCCTGCTGCTGAGCGGCCCCATCGC
The DNA here is from genome assembly GCF_040605435.1 of Streptomyces sp. NPDC005574. Taxonomy (NCBI): domain Bacteria; kingdom Bacillati; phylum Actinomycetota; class Actinomycetes; order Kitasatosporales; family Streptomycetaceae; genus Streptomyces; species Streptomyces sp. NPDC005574. The sequence continues at coordinate 34,586 of NZ_JBEXCW010000054.1, read as the reverse complement.
GGAGAGCGCCGGACGCGCCCTCGGCGTCGACGCCACGGCCGCGGTGGCCTGGAACCTGCTGCGCTGGCCAGTGCTGCTGTGCCTGGTGGCGGTGCTGGTCGTCGTGGTCTTCCACACCGGCCCCGCCTCCGCGCGGCGCCGGGCGTACAGCCTGCCGGGCGGCATCCTCGCGGCCACCCTGTGGCTGGCCGTGTCCGCCGCCTTCGCGGTGTACGCGTCGGCGCTGAGCACCTACAGCAAGCTGTACGGCTCCCTCGCCGGCCTGGTCGTCTTCCTGATCTGGCTGTGGCTGTCCAACCTCGCCCTGCTGGCGGGCGCGCAGTTCGCGGCCGAGCTCAGCGGCGCGTCGGAGCGCCGGGACTGAGCCGGAGACGTCCGCTCTTCTCCCAGTGGCCCGCGGTGGCCAGGACCATGGCCGCCGCACCGGTGCCCAGCACCGCGCCCGCCAGGACGTCGCCCGGGTAGTGCACCCCGGTGTGGACGCGGGAGTAGCCCACCGCGCAGGCCAGCAGGCCGAGCGGGACGGTCGCGGCGGGGAGGGCGGGCCCGACGGCCGCGGCGAAGGCCACCGCCGACGCCGTGTGGCCCGAGGGGAACGACGCGGACTCCGGCATGGGCACGTGCCGTCCCGGGAACGGCGAGTCCGCGGCGCGCAGGGGCCGTGCCCGGCGGACCAGCCGCTTGCCGAGCAGGTTGGCGGACGCCGAGGCGACAGCGATGGCGGCGACACCGAGCACGGCCGCGCGGCGCGGCCGGCCGGGGAACAGCGCCAGCAGCCCGGCGGCCGCGAACGAGATCTTGGAGTGGTCGGCCGCCGCGGACAGCCGGCGCAACGCCGAGTCCAGTTCGGGCGTGCTGGTGACCGTCACGGCCTCGTACAGCGCCTGGTCCAGTGCGGTGAGATCGCGCATCAGGCCTCGCGGCGTGCGCTGTCCCCGCGCGGGGCGGTCAAGCATGGCTCTTCTCCTGGTTCGTCCTGGGTCGGATGGGGGACCTGCCGAGCGCGAGACGGACCACACGCCGCCAGTCGACGGACGGTGCCACGTAGGGCGCGCCGGGGCGATGTCTCGGTACCCGTACCCGCAGCGCGCCGCGGCGCACCGTGCAGACGACCGGTGTGGGCAGGGTCAGCGCCTCGCCGTCGACGGCCACCGGGATGAGTTCCACGTCGGCGTCGACGACCACGCGCCGCGCGGTCAGTGTCGTGATGCTGCTGGCCCGTTCGCCCCGCAGCGCCAGCTCGGCCGCCTGCGCCGGGCCCTCCACGCGGACCGCGATCACCCCGAGCGACCCGCCGTCCAGCCGGGTCCGGCGTCCGCCACCGAAGGGGTCGGCACGGGCGTAGGGGTTGTTGCTCACCAGCAGGGTCTGCGGGGCGTCGATGCCGGTTCCGTCGGCCTGCACCTCCAGTGGCGTCACGTCTTCGCCGACCAGCAGGTCCGGCAGCTGGTCGAGCACGGTCGCCGTCTTGGCGCCCCGGTACTCGGGACTCTGCACGATCTCCGCGTACGCCCCGAACGACACCGTGTTGACGAAGGGCCGCCCGGCCACGTCACCGAGGTCGATGCGCAGTTCCACGCCGTCGGAGAGGGCGTCGAGCCCGGTCGAGGGGTCGTCGCGGTCCAGGCCCAGGTCCATGGCGAAGTGGTTGCGGGTGCCGGCGGACAGGACCAGGAACGGCAGTCCGTGCTCGGCGGCCACCCCCGCCACCAGCGCCTGGGTCCCGTCCCCGCCGGCGACGCCGAGCAGGTCCGCGCCCTCGGCCACCGCCTGCCGGGCCAGGGCCACCGGGTCGGGAGAGCTGTCGATGTCGAGCAGCAGCACCCTGGCGCCCAACGCCTCGGCCCGCTCCACCAGCCCATACTGGCCGACCTTCCCTCCGCCGGACCGCGGATTCATGATCAGCACCGGTCTTCGGGGCGCCCTGCTCGACCGGTGGCGCATGCCGTGCGGCTTGCGCAGCCGGCGCAGCGCGCTGCGGGCACAGGCCAGCGCCGCCACCCAGAGCGCGAGCGCGGTCACCGCCACCAGCCACAGGCCCGACACGGCGTACAGCACCAGCACCGCCACCGGAGCGGCCAGCGCCAGCAGGGCGCCGCACAGCCGGGCCAGACCACGATGGGCCAGCGCCCACCACAGGCCCGCGCCGGCCAGGGCGAACCCGACCAGGCCGAGGAGCAGGACCAGCCACTGGGCGGAGCCGGCCCCGACGACCACCGCCGCGACGGCGCCGGCCACACACAGCAGGGCCAGCCGGGCCAGCGCCCGCGCCGGTCCCACGCTCCGGTCGGAGCCGGCCGGCTCCGCCTCGCTCTTCGTCCGCGTCGCGTTCATGATGTGCCGGGTGGTCCCCCGGGGGTCCGTGTCCGGCGTGCGCCGGCCCACCGGTCTCCCTGTGCCCTTCCGGGTCCCTGCCCCGCCTCCCCTTCCATGATGGTCACTGCCGCGTGGAGAGCCAACCGTCTCATGCGCGCGCCCGCCGCCGGGAGCGGGTCCCGCGAAGCGTCCTCCCTTCCCCGCCCTCCCCGGTGCTCGGCCCAGGTCACCCCGCAAGCCCGGGCGTTACGCCGTTCGAGTGGTGCTGCGCCGGACGCGGCCTTAGCGTCGGAAGCAGGCCACATCGTTGGGGACAGGACCCGGGGCCAGGCGTCCGCAGACACGCGGCTGGGAGCGACCATGCGCAGACACACAGCAAGAACGGCTCTCGCCCTCGGTGCCGCGGCGCTGCTCGCGGCCGCCGCACAGCCGGCCGCCTCCTCCGTCACACCGGCGTCGGCTCCGGCCGTCCGGCAGGTGCCGCGGACCGTGCTCGTCGACTGCCTGTGGCATCCCGAGGTGCGTCCCACCGAGTTCATCCTGGCCTGCGGCGACGGCAACAGCCGTCTGTCCTCGCTGCACTGGAGGCGCTGGAACTCGGAACGGGCCGTGGCCACGGGCATCAACTCGGTCAACGACTGCAAGCCGTACTGCGCGGCCGGAAGGTTCCACGACTACCCGGTCGTCGTACGACTCGACCGCTCACAGCCCTGGAAGAAGCACCCCCGGCTGGGGCACTACACCCGCATCACCCTCGTCTACACCGACACCCGCCCGGAGGGCTTCCCGCCGGTCGTGACCTACCCGCTGTGGAACTGACCTCGTGACGGGCGGAGTTCACCGGCCCGCAGGTGCCCGAAGGCGGCGGAGCCCGCCGACCCGAAGGCACCCGAAGGCGGCGGGCTCCGCCGACCGGTGGACGGCCGGCTCCGTCAGTCGGCGGACGACGGCCGGATCTCGCCGCGCCGGTCGCGGTGCGCCAGCACGCGCTGGAGGCGGGTGAGTCCCGGCGGCTGGTTGCGGCGCAGCGCGGCCCGGGCGGCGTTGGCTCCCGGGGCGCCGTGCACGCCGCCGCCCGGGTGGGCCCCGGCGGACGCGAGGAACAGTCCGCGCACCGGCGTCTCCGGGCGTCCGGTGCCGGGCACCGGGCGGAAGACCAGTTGCTGGTGGATGGCCGTGGTGCCGCCGTTGATGGCGCCGCCGTACAGGTTGGCGTCGAGGGCCTGGAGCGTGGGCGGGGCCAGGATGCGGCGGGCGCGGATCACGGAGCGGAACCCCGGCGCGAACCGCTCGACCTGCCGCTCGACGCGGTCCGCCATCACCTCCTGCTCCTTGGTGTCCCACGCTCCGGTCAGGCCCTCGTCCCCGGCGTCGGACCTGACGACCTGCGGGACATGCGTGTACGCCCACGCGGACTCGGTGCCGAGGGGTGAGCGGGAGGCGTCGGAGGTCGTCATCTGGCCGAACAGCGCGAAGGGACGGTCGGGCACCTGGTGCATCGCCACCTGGGCGGCGAAACGGGTGAGTTCGTCGACGCCGTCGGCCAGATGGACCGTGCCCGCCCGCGCCGCCCGCTCGGCCTGCCAGGGCACGGGCCCGTCGAGCGCCCAGTCCACCTTGAAGGTCGCGAAGTCCCACTGGAAGCGTTCGAGGTCCGACAGCAGCTGCGACGGCAGGTGCTCGGCCTCGACGAGGTCGCCGTACAGCGCGGGCACCGACACGTCGGCCAGCACGGCGCGGCGGGCGGTGACGGTGTCACCGTCGGCCGTCCGCACGCCCACCGCGCGTCCCTCGCGGACGAGGACACGGCTGACGCGCTGTCCGCAGGTCAGGGTGCCACCGAGCGACAGCAGCCGGCGCGTCAGGGCCTCGACCAGGGCGCCGGAGCCGCCGACGGGCACGGGAAAACCGAAGGTCTGGCCGAGCATCGACATCAGCCAGCCGAAGCCGCCGCTGCCCGCGGCCTCGGGCGCGAGGTCGGCGTGCAGGGCGTTGCCCGCCAGCAGGAGCCGGCCGCCCTCGCCGCCGAACTCCTCCTCCCCCATCCGCCGTACCGGCAGGATCATGGTGCGTGCCATGCGCAGCCCGCCCGCTCCGCGCAGCCGGAGCCCCAGCCGGGCGGCGGCCTTGACCGGCGGGAAGGGCGTGAACAGGGCGTCGAGGATGTCCGGCTGCAGGCGCTGCCACACGTCGTGGAGGCCGCGCCAGGCGGCGCCGTCGCCCGGGTGGAAGGCGTCGAGGGAGTCGGCGGTGACGTCGATCCTGCGGTCGAGCACCGCGCACCGGCCGTTGGTCAGGGGGTGCGCGAGGACGTGCGGCGCGTGGCTCCAGCGCAGGCCGTGGTCCTGCAGGCGGAGTCCGGCGAGGACCGGGGAGGCGGCGGCCAGCGGGTAGAAGGAGCTGCAGAGGTCGTTGACGAAGTCGGGGTGGACGCCCCGGTCGTGGCGGACCGCGCCGCCGGGTTCGGGCTGTTCCTCGAGGACGGCCACGCTCCAGCCGGCGTCGGCGAGCAGGTTCGCCGCGACCAGCCCGTTGGGTCCGGCTCCGATCACCACCGCGTCAGGCATGCGCGTCTCCCGTGGCGTGCGACGCCGCCGGTCCGGGCGCCCGCTCCTCGCGCGGGGTGCCGTGCTCGGCGCGGCTCTGGGCCTGGCACACCTTGTCGAGCCGGGCCAGCATCGCCCGGTGCCGCACCTGGATCAGTGCTTCCACGCCCGCGTTGTGCAGCATGCCGCCGGCGCCCTGCAGGGGGTGCTCGTCCACGATGACCAGGCAGTGCTCGCCCCAGGGGCGCAGTTCCAGGGCGATCCGCGCGGTGCCGAGGACGCCGGCGCGCGCCTCCAGCTCCAGCGCTTCGCCCTCCTCGCAGCGCCGTACGACGGTCTCGTTGCCGAGGCGGAGCGGGCCGAGGCGGATCTCGTAGGCGAGGGCCGCGCCGACCTCGGGCCACTGCCCCCGGACCGGCTCGGACGCCGAGGCGCCCACCACCCACTCCGCGTACCGGCTGCCGTCCGCGAGGACGGCCCACACCGTCCGCGGACTGACCTTGATGAGACGATGCCGAACCGCCACAGCCACCTCCACACGGGTTCCCCCTGGTTCACCGCCAAGTGCCCACATGCGGGTCGCTCAACCGGCGAGTCGGGCGCCGGGCCCACGCCGTCGCGCTCCCGGGGGTGCCGGAGGGCCGGGTCAGCGGCCCCGCGGGCGGTGCACGGTGAGGCTCGCGACCTTGAACGACATCTTGGTGTCGGCCTCGGAGGGCGCCGGGTGGTACTCGCCGGCGCACACGGAGAGGTTCACGATGAGGTGGGCGTACCAGTCGTCGCCCACCCCCCGGTCGTCGGCGAAGACCGGGGTGCCGTTCAGGGACCACTCGACGCACTCGCTGCCGAACTCGACGGTCAGGTCGATCCACCCGCCGGGGCCGACCGCCGGGTCGCGGTGGTAGAGGTGGCCGCCGCGCACGTGGTTGGAGAACTCCAGCAGGTCCGGGTTGTCGGGGTGGTACTCGAAGACGTCGATCTCCTGGCCGCCGTCCCGCCAGGTCCAGATGGCGGGCCAGGCGCCCATCACGGTGGGCAGCCGCACCCTCGTGTGCAGCAGGTCGCCGGTGCGGACGACGAAGTCCTCCTCGCTGCCCTCGGTGGTCAGCAGTCCGGTGTTCCACAGCCCGTCGGGGCGGCGGGTGGCGCGGAAGGTGCCGCCGCGGCTGTAGTGGGGGTCCGCCACCAGGTGGTCCAGCTTGTTGTCGTCCGGGTTGACGGGGCCGCCGTCGGGATACGCCCACGACCGCCCCGCGACCCACTGGCGGGCGGAGCGGAAGTCTGCCGTGAAAAGGGCCTCGGTCACAGTCGGGCTCCCGTCGGTCCGGGGTCGGTGGTGCGAACCGGTTCTGCCCGTGAGGGCCCCCGTCATGCGGGCCGACGGTGTGTCAGGCCGCCCTGTCACCCGCCGGGGTGAACGCCTCACACCCCCGGCCCACATCGCCGCGGGAGGGCGGGCGGAACGCCGTGGCGGCATCGGACGGCCTAGTCCGTAACCCGTGTGAGCGCCCCGACTGGTGGGAGCGACAGGACTGACTGACGGTGGATCACGTCGGAGCCGGGTCACAACAGCTGACGAAGCACCAGCTGCCCGGTTGCGACGGAAGGAATCTCAGATGCGCTCTACCCGCATGTTCCTGGCGACTGCGGCGGCTTCTGCCGTCCTCGCGCTCACCGCTCCCGGCGCCTACGCGGCGGACGGCGGCTGGGACCACGAGGACTCTTCCTCCTCCTCTTCCTCTTCCTCCGGCTACAGCAAGGAGCACGACAAGGACAGCAGCCACGAAGCGCCGCACGGCGGCATGCACACCGGCGGTGGCGCGCTGACCGCCACGACGGGCGACGACTGGGCCACCGCACGGGACCCCAAGACCGACCCGGAGACCTACAAGACCGAGTCCCCCCGGGACTCGGGCAGTGGTGAGCACGGCAAGGGCTCCTGGAGCGGCGGCGACCACGAGCAGCCGCACGGCGGCATGCACACCGGTGGCGGCGGCCTCGCCTCTCCGGGCATGACCGCGGGCGGGCTGGCCGTGCTGGCGGTCGCCGGTGCCGGCGCGTTCGCGCTGCGCCGCAACAAGACGGCCGGAAACGTGGCCTGACCCATGCCGGACGCGATAGCAGTCGGGCCGCCACCCGTGCGCATTGTGGCGGCCCGGTCTGCTGTGTGTCCGCCCCGTACGTCCGCTGCCGTGCCCAGATAGAGGTGATGTCCGATGGCAGCCCGTCCTTCCGCCCCCGCAGGCACCGACCCGGAGCCCGCCGAACAGGGACCCCGCACCAGCTGGATGGTGCTCAGCGCCGTGGTCCTCCTGCTTTTCGCCGCGAGTGTGTTCGGCGGCGGCCGGGACGCGGCCTCCGGCACCGCGGGCGGCGTCTCGTCCGGCTCCGCCGCCGGCGCTCCCCCGCCGCGCCCCGGGTCCGCCACGACCGCCTCCCCCGGTGTCCGCCCGGTCGGCGCCCACCTGCCCCGGTCGAGGCCGGTGCGCCTGCTCATCCCGAAGATCTTCGTCGACGCCCCGTTCACGGACCTCGCCATCGGCCCCACCGGGCAGCTCGAACCCCCGCCGGCCGACGACACGAACCTCGTGGGCTGGCACGCCAAGGGCGCCTCCCCCGGTGAGATCGGTACGGCGGTCATCGCCGGGCATGTCGACACCAAGACGTCCGCGGCGGTGTTCGCCGGGCTCAGCGAGCTGGAGAAGGGCGACGTCTTCACCGTCGTACGGGCCGACCGCCGCCGGGCGTCCTTCGTGGTGGACAGCGTCGAGACCTTCGAGAAGGACCACTTCCCCAGCCGGCGGGTCTACGCCGACACACCCGACGCGGAGGTCCGCCTCATCACCTGCGCGGGTGACTACGACCGCACGGTCAGGGACTACACGGACAACCTGGTGGTCTTCGCCCACCTGATGTGACCGGCGCCGTGGCCGCCGGACGGCTCAGGCCGGCCGGCCCCGCAGCCGGGCGGTGACGACGGCGACGTCGTCGTCCGCCGCCCCGGCGTCCAGACGCAGCAGGATCTCGTCCAGGACGCCGGTGACGCCCTGGCCGGAGGACAGTTGCAGACGGGCGAGGCGGTCCAGCGAGGTGTCGATGTCCTCGCCCCGCCGCTCGACCAGGCCGTCGGTGAACATCACCAGGGTGTCGTCGGGGCGCACGGTCAGCGTCGTCATGTCGTACTCGGCGAGGCCCGTGCCGAGCGGCGGGCCGACGGGCAGGTCGACGAGTGCCCCGGTGCCGTCGGGGTGGAAGAGGGCCGGCGGCAGGTGGCCCGCGCCGGCGAGGGCGACCGTGCCGCGGGACGGGTCCAGCAGGGCCAGCAGGCAGGTCGCGGGGCGGCGGTTGTGCTCCTCGGACATCACGGTGTCCATGCGGCTCAGGATCCGGTGCGGCGGCAGGTCCGTGGAGGCGACGTACCGCAGCATCGAGCGGTAGGCGTTCATGTCGACCGCCGCGTCCAGGCCGTGCCCCATGACGTCGCCGATGACCAGGAGGGTACGGCCGTAGTGCAGGCGTACGGCCTCGAACCAGTCGCCGCCCACCAGCGCGCCGGAGCCCGCCGGAAGGTAGCGCGTGGCCATGTCCACGTTGGGGTGGGGGCGGCCCGGTTCGGCGAGCAGGGCCTGCTGCAGGTGCTGCGCGGCGCCGTGCAGCCGGTGGTGGTCGAGGGCGTGGTGCAGGTGGGCGGCGGTGAGCCGGGCGACGTAGTGCACCGCCGCGGCCTCGTCGTCGGCGAACGCCCGGTCGGTGCGTACGGCCAGCACCGCGCCGTAGACCCTGCCGCGCGCAAGGAGCGGCACGGACAGCGCGGCCACGACCCCGCCGGCGCGCGCGGCGAGGGACGCCGTGATCGGCCGGCCCGCGTCCAGGGCCCGGACCAGGACGTCGGCCCGGGGCACCCCGTGCAGACTCGCCAGCAGATCGTGCCGGCCCTCGGCCGCCGCCGGGCGCAGGGGTCCGCCGTGCTCCGCGCGGCGGACCTCGTCCTGCGGGAACAGGTCGACCGCGGCCGCCTCGCACAGCTCCCCGACCAGGAACCGCGCGCACTCCACCGCGGTCCTGCGGTCGTCCAGGGTCGAGCCGATCGCGCCGACGGCCCGTCCGGCCAGCGCGAACGGATCGGCCGGACCCGTCGGCCCCGGCCCCCGGTCACCGGTCATCACAGCCCCTTTCCGCCGCCCCCATCCCAACACCGGAAGGCCCGGACGGCCGGTAGCGACCCGGCCCGCGTTCCCGGCGGGCGTGCGATGCGCGGGCGCACCGCACGGGAACAACCGGGCGCGGCGGGCCGTTGACGAGGTGTGGTCGCGGAGGGGACAGTGTCCCCGGGCCTCACCTTCCGCCTGTGGGGACGATCGTCCGGCTGAAGCCCCACGGAGCCTTCCGCCGCGAGGCGACCGCCCTCCGCGTCACCACCGCAGCCGCCCCGGCTGGTCTCCCCCGGCCGGCCGGGGCTCTTCACGTTCGGGACGGCCCGCCGGACGCCGTCGCCGGTGGGCCGGTGTCAGCGCCGGTGCGGCGGGTGAGGGGGTGGCGGTGGCAGGGTGCGCGTGTCCGGCACCGTCTCCGGCCAGACCAGCAGGACCGGGCAGGGGGCGTGGTCGAGCACGAAGCGGGTGGCGTGCCCCAGGCTGCGCGGCCCGAGGCGGCTGCGGTCCCCGTCGCGGGCCAGGACCAGCAGGTCGGCGCCCTCGACGGCGGCGATCACCTCCTGCTCGGGCCGCCCGCTCCGTTCCATCCGGACGCACGGCCGGCGCAGCCGCTCCGCCGCCGCGTCCAGCAGCAACGCGGCCGAGGTGGCGCCCAGTTCCTCCAGCCGGGTGCCCGGATCGCGTTCCTGGTGACCGCGGCCGAGCAGACCGGCGTAGGCGCCGTGCGCGACCCCGGGGACGTCGGGGGCGCTGACATGCAGCAGGACGACGCCGCTGTCGTCGGACGTGTGCGCGCGCGCCGCGTCGACGCAGGCGGGCCACGTCCCCTCGGTGATCCACACGACCACTCGCACGGGCATCAGCCTCCCTGTACCCGCCCCTTGTACCCGCTCCCCGGACCCGGAGCCATGTCCACAGTGCCACGGCCGCGCGCCGGCCGCCGGAAGTCCGCGACGACCGGGGGACGCCGGGCCGCTGAGAGGGGCCGTCGCGGGGCATGCGGTGAACAGACCAGCCGCGCGAGCCGAGGAGACACCGAGCGATGGGTACCGCCGTCCACGTCCCGCAGACCAGGGACATGATCGGAGACGAGCTCTCCGGTGACGAGGCACTGACCGCGCTGCGCCACTACGGGGGTCTGCGGCTGCTGCGCGACTCCTTCGCCCGGTTCCGCTACGCGGACGGGTTCACCAACGCGCGGGCCCTGGGCTTCCAGGTGGTGCTGGGTCTGGTGCCCTTCACCGTGGCCCTGGTCGGGCTCGCCACCTCGGTGCACACCGAAGGGGTGGGCCGCATCATCGAGCACACGCTGGGCCGTATCGTGCCCGGCGCCAGCGCCGACGTCGTCGAGGACGCGCTGAACGGGACCCGGCGCAGCGCGGACGGCGACGTGTGGAGCACCCTCGCGCTGTGGACGGGGCTGGGGTTCGCGCTGCTGAACCTCGGTTCGGCGATGGGGCAGGTCGAGCGGGGCGCCAACCGGATCTACGGCATCGAACGCGACCGGCCCTTCCCCCGCAAGTACGGGCGGGCGCTGGTCCTTGCGGTCGCGGCCGGAATCCCCATGGTCCTCGGGTTCGTGGTGCTGGTCGCCGGCGAGGCCGTCGGCAGCGCGGTCGTGGAGTCGGTCGGCAGCCCCGGCGGGTCCGCCTCCTGGTGGAAGCCGCTGGAGCTGGTGGTGGGCCTGGTCCTCGCCTGGGTCGCCTCGGCGGTGATCTTCCGGTGGTCGCCGCGCCGCGACCAGCCCGGCTACACCTGGCTGGCCTTCGGCTCCGCCGTCCACCTGCTGATCTGGGTGTCGGCGACCTGGCTGCTCGCCCTGTACGTGGAGAAGAGCGGGACGTTCGGCGCCGTCTACGGCCCGCTCACCGCGTTCGTCGCACTGCTGCTGTGGGCGAACCTGACCGGCGTGGCGCTGTTCCTCGGCATCGCGTTCGCCGCCCAGCTGGAGGCGGCCCGGGCCGGCGTCCACGCGGCGGTACGGCCCGATCCGGGGCCGGGGGCCTGAGCGCAGGCGCACCGCGCGCGGTTCCCCGCGGCAGGGCGCCGGGGAGGTTCAGGCCGGCGGCTGCTCCCAGGGCCGTGGCCCGGTGCCGTCGCTCCACGTCCGCAGGGCGGTCCGGTCCCAGCACAGGATGCCGCACTGTTCGGCGTACTCGGCGGCCGGTGCGGTGAAGTCGCTGGTGGTGACCACGACGGCCACCTCCGCCTCGTGGACGGCGAAGCAGGTGCCGCCGAAGCGCTGGAGGTCCTGCGAGCCGACCGTGTTGCCCTCGCCGTAGCGCTTGCACTGGATGACGACGCGTCGCCCGTCCGGGGCCACCGCGAGGACGTCGGCGCCGAGGTCTCCGGCTCCGCCGACGACCTCCACCTCCGTGCAGCCGTCCCGCTCGCAGAGGGCGGCGACGGCCTCCTCGAAGGCGTCGGGGTCGAGAGCGTCGTAGCCGATGACGGGACCGGCTCTCTCGGCGTCGGTCCTCTCGCGGCCGAGCGCCCGGGTCACGTCGTCCACGAGGGTCGCGGCCCGCGGCCCGCCCGGCTCGGAGGTGTCCACGAACGCTCCGGGCCCCGGTGTGTCCACGAACAGGAGCGGCCCCGGTCCGGTCCCCGTCCCGGCGAGGGCGGCACCGGCGGGCGAGGGGGCCGCCTCCAGGAAGTCGGCGGCCGCCCTGGACGCCTCGTCGAGCGCGGCGGCGGCCCGCAGCGCCGCCCGGGCCGGTGAGAACCGGCGCCGCCGGTGCCGCAGGACCATGACACAGGCCGCCGTCAGCAGGAGCAGGATCAGCGCCCAGCCGGGGCGTCGCTCCAGGACACCCGCAGCGGTGCGCGCCGCGAAGGCCGTCACGCTCAGCAGGACGGCGAGGAGCGTGAAGAACATGGCTGTCGCTCGCAGGTCGAAGACGCGTCGACGGCTCGCGGGGCGTATGCGCTGCGCGGGTGTGGCCACGGTGGTGAAATCCCCCCTCATGGGATCGACACGAAGATCGTTCTCGCGTCTTCCCAAGATCATGAACTTCACCCCGCCCGCCGCTCCGGCGAACGTCCCAGGTCAGCCCGGGTTCGTCAGAGACCGTCCGCGCCCGCTGCCGGACGGATCGTGAAGATCTGGTCGAGTCCGACGATCCGCATCACCCGCAGAGTGTCCGGCGGTACGGCCGTCAGCGCGATGTCGGCGCCGGCCGCGAGGGCGTGGTTGCGTGCGGCGATGAGGATGCTCATGCCCGTGGAGTCGCAGAACTCCATGTCGGCCAGGTCGAGGGTGAGGCACTGGCCGGGGCCGAGGACGCACCGGGAGACGTGGTCGCGCAGGGCCGTGGCGTGGGTGTAGTCGAGGGGGCCGGCGATCTCCAGTACGGGACCGGAGGCGGCGTCTCGGGAGGCGATCTTCAACGGGCTCATGGTGTTTTCTTCGTCGCGGGGTCGGACGGGGACTCGGCGGGCAGGGCCTCGGCGGACGTGCCCGGGGTGCCGGGAACGGTCGGGGTGGCGGGGCCGGCCCGGGTGGCGGCGGGGACGCCCAGGGCCAGGAGGGCCGTGTCGTCGTCCAGGCCCTCACCGAACGAGTGCAACAGGTCCGTCAGCGCCGAGATCAGCGCCTTCGGCGAGGCGCCGGCGTGCCCGGCGGCGAAGACCCGCAGGGCGTCGTCCCCGTACAGCGAGGTGCGGTCGGGGCCGGTGCGGGCCTCGGTGAGTCCGTCGGTGTACAGCAGCAGACCGTCGCCCGGCGCGAGGGTGGTCGTGACGGAGGTGAAGCGCGCGTCGGGCAGCACGCCGACCAGCAGGCCGCCGGGGGTGGGCAGGAGGTCGCAGCCGCCGTCGGCCCGCAGGACCAGGGCCGGCGGGTGGCCGCCGGAGGCCAGCCGCACGGTGACGCGGCCGCTGTCCGATTCCGGTTCGAGGATGCCGAAGATCGCGGTGCAGTAGCGCGGGTCGTTGCCGGTGTACCGCTCTCGCAGCACCGTGTTGAGCGTGCTGAGGGCGGCGACGGGATCGGGGTCGTGCAGGGCGGCGGCCCTGAGGGTGTAGCGGGTCAGCGAGGTGACGGCCGCGGCCTCGGGCCCCTTGCCGCACACGTCGCCGAGGAAGAACACCCAGCGTTTGCCGTCGACGGCGAACACGTCGTAGAAGTCGCCGCCTAGCCGGTCGGGAGAGGCCGTGTGGTAGTAGGCGGCCGCTTCGAGGCCGGGGACGGCCGGCAGCGCGTCGGGCAGCAGGCTGCGCTGGAGCACGGCGAGCGCCTCCTGGAGCCGGGTGCGGTCGGCCTCCGCCTGCCGCCGTGCCGTCTCCGCCTGCCGCCTCGCCGCCTCGGCCTCCTTCTTGCCGCTGAGGAGTTCCTCCTCGTAGGCGCGCCGGTCGCGGGCGTCGAAGAGCGTGGTGCGGATCAGCTGGGGCTCGCCCCCGCTGCCGTACTTCACGGCCGAGGACAGCAGGACCGGCAGCCGGCCGCCCCCGGACGTCCTGAGTTCCAGCGCGATCCCGCTCGCCTCGCCCCGCATGCGCAGCAGCGGCGCGTAGTGCGTCTCGTGGTAGATCCGGCCGCCCACGGTCAGCAGCTCGGAGAAGCGTATCCGGCCCACCACGGCCTCCCGGGTGAGACCCAGCCAGTCGAGCAGCGTCGCGTTGATCTTCGCGACGGTTCCGTCCATCAGCGTCGACAGGTAGCCGCAGGGCGCGGTCTCGTAGAGCTCCTCGGCGCTGTCCTCCAGGAGTGATGCGAACGCCGCCTCGGCGGCGCCGTCGCCGGCGTCGTAGGGCCCGGGCTCGTGTCCCAATCGGGCCATCAGCGCAGGTCCGCCAGGAAGGCGGTGATCGCCTGGTTGGTGGCCTCGGGGGCGGACATGTGCGGGCAGTGACCGGTCGCCTCCAGGGTGACCAGCTTCGAGCCGGGAACGGCCTCGTGCACGAAGGCGCCGACCTCGCGGGGTGCGATGAGGTCCTGCGTGCTCTCGAGCACCAGGGTCGGCACGTCGACCGTCTTCAGGTCGTCGCGGGAGTCGGACAGGAAGGTGGTCCGCGCGAAGACGAGCGCCATGGCGGGATCGGTGGCGCAGAAGCTCGCGGTCAGTTCGTCACCGAGGGCGGGCCGCTCCGGATTGCCCATGATCATCGGGGCCATGGCGGCCGACCAGCCCAGGTAGTTCGCCTCCAGCGAGGCGAGGAGTTCGTCGATGTCGTCGTGGCTGAAGCCGCCTGTGTAGCCGATGTCGTCGATGTACCGGGGCGACGGCCCGACCATGACCAGGGCGCCGATCCGCTCCGGGGCCCACCGGGCGGCCAGCACGCCGATCATGGCGCTGACCGAGTGCCCCACGAACACCGCGTCCCGCAGGTCGAGCGCCTCGCACACCTCCACCACGTCCTGGGCGTAGCCGTCCAGGGAGGAGTACCGCTCCTCGTCGAAGGCGGAGAGGTCGGAGCGACCGGAGCCCACGTAGTCGAACAGCACCACCCGGTGGGTTTCGGCCAGCGCGGGCACGGTCAGGCGCCACATGTTCTGGTCGCAGCCGAACCCGTGGGCGAGCACCACCACCGGTCCCGCGGGGTTGCCGGTGACCGTGATGTTGTTCCTCCGATGGATGTCCATACCAACGATCCTCTCATCGTCCGGCCGCGACGAGAACTGTCACGCCCCGGAGCCGGGAACGGTACCCCCGGTCCGCCCGGCGGCACCCGGGCCGGCCCGAGCCGCCCGTCACAGTCCCTTCCGGCGCCGGATCGGGGGCGCCGCGAGGTTTGAGCCGGGCCGGACGGTGTACGCGCACTGTATGGCCAAGTCGACGCGCGAGACAGAGCGAAAGTACGAGGCCCCCTCGGCCGACGACACCTCGTGGCTGCCCGACCTCACGGGCGTGGACGGCATCGGGGCCGTCGTGGAACAGGGCGTCGAGGAGCTGGACGCCGTCTACTTCGACACGGACGACCTGCGGCTCGCGGCCGGCTCCGCCACCCTGCGGCGCAGAAGCGGCGGGAGCGACGCCGGCTGGCACCTCAAGCTGCCCGGATCCGGCGACACCCGCGAGGAGATTCAGACTCCGCCGGACAGCGAACTCCCCGACGAACTACGGGAGCTGGCGCTCTCCCGCACCCGGGGTGCGGACCTGCGGCCCATCGTCCGCGTCCGCTCCCGGCGCGACACCCGGCTGCTCCTCGACGGCACCGGCACCACTGTGGCCGAACTCACCGTCGACGCGGTCCGGGCCGACTCCCCGCTCCCGGGGACCGCGCGGGCCGAGTGGGCGGAGATGGAGGTGGAGCTCGCCGAGGGCGCCGACCCCGCCGTCCTCGACACCGTGGACAAGGCGCTGCGCCGCGAGGGCATCGAGCGGGCACCCCACCCCTCCAAGCTGGCCAAGGCCCTGGAGGAGACGGCCGCGGGCGCGCCCCGGCTGCCGGACGCCCGCGCCGAACGCGTCCGCGCCGGCACCGCCGGCGAGCACGTCCTCGCCTATGTCGACCAGCAGGTCCACGCCCTCGTGACCCTCGACCCCGCCGTACGACGGGGCCTGCCGGACTCGGTGCACCGCATGCGCGTGGCCTGCCGCCGGCTGCGCAGCGTGCTGCGGTCCCAGCGGCCGGTGCTCGACCGCCGGGTCACCGATCCGGTCCGTGCGGAACTGAAGTGGCTGGGCGGTGAGCTGGGCGGCGAACGCGACCACGAGGTGCTGCTGGAGCGGCTCGACGCGGGCATCGGCAGGCTGCCGCGCGAACTCGTCCTCGGACCGGTGCGGGCGCGGCTGCGGGTGTGGCACGTCACGGACAGTTCCGCCGCCCGCCAGCGGACCCTGGACGCCCTCGACTCCCCGCGGTACCTGGCCCTGCTGGACTCCCTGGCCGCGCTCACGGAGAAGCCGCCGCTGCGTGACAAGGCGACGCGCGCACCGGGGAAGGTGATGGCGAAGGCGGTCACCAAGGAGTACGACCGTCTCGCGGCCCGGGTGGTGCACGCACTGGAGCTGCCGCCGGGCACGGAGACCGACCGGGCCCTGCACGAGGCGCGCAAGGCCGCCAAGCGGACGCGGTACGCCACCGAGGCGGCGCGGTCCTCCCTCGGCAAGCCCGCCAAACGGTTCGGGAAGCGGATCAAGGCCGTACAGAAGGTGCTCGGCGACCACCAGGACGGCGTCGTCGCCCGGGACACGCTGCGCCGGCTCGCGCTCGCGGCCCACGCGGCGGGCGAGCCGGGCTTCACCTGGGGCCTGCTCCACGGCCGGGAACAGGTCGTGGCCCGGGAACGCGAACAGGAGCTGCCGGGCGTGTGGGCCGATGCCTCCGAACCCCGCCTGCGCAAGGCGCTCAAGCGCTGAGACACCCGGCCCGGCCGTGACCCCGGCCTTGACCGTGCTCCGCCGTACGGGCGCGGTCAGGACCGGGGTCACGTGGTGCGGGGTCGGTCAGGACGCGGTGCAGGAGCCGAGCGCGGGGCTCGCCGTGGAGCCGTTCTTCATGACGGTGAACCCGAAACTCGTCGACGCTCCGGCGGCGAGGGTGCCGTTGCCGTTGGGCCGCATCGTCATGACGTTGCCGCTGCCGTCCCAGCTGGGCGTGCCGTTCCAGGTCGCGGAGACCTTCTGCGGCGATGTCATGGTGACCGTGGTGGTCCAGCCGCTGATCGCGGCGGAGCCGGCGGTGACGGTCACCGTGCCGTTGTAGCGGTCGCTCCACTCCTGGCCCTTGGCGTAGGAGACGGTGCAGGCGGCGCTGCCGCCTCCCCCGCCCCCGCCTCCGCCGGAGCCCGAGCCGCCGAGGGCGGCAAGCACGGCGTCGTAGGCGGGCTTCTTGCCGTAGTTGCCGTCGAACAGCAGGGGTGTTCCGGAGCTGCGCCAGGAGTACTTGTCGGTGACGCCCCACACGGTGACGCCCGTGCACCGCGAGACGGCGAGGCACGCCTTCACGACGTTGGCGTAGCTGGTGGCCTGGGAGCTGCCGGAGCCCTCGATGTCGAGCTCGGTGATCTGCACGTCGACGCCGAGGTCGGCGAAGCGCTGAAGGTTCGCCTGGTAGTCGCCGGGCACGGGCGAGGAGCTGTTGAAGTGGGACTGGAAGCCCACGCAGTCGACGGGGACACCGCGCGCCTTGAAGTCCTTGACCATCGCGTAGACGGCGTTGCTCTTCGCGTTGACGCCGTCGGTGTTGTAGTCGTTGTAGCAGAGCTTGGCGGCCGGGTCCGCCGCGCGTGCGGTGCGGAACGCCTCCTCGATGAAGCCGTTGCCCAGCTTGTCCTGGAAGGGCGAGCTGCGCCGGGCGCCGCTGCCGCCGTCCTGGAACGCCTCGTTGACGACGTCCCAGGCGTAGATCTGGCCCTTGTAGTGCTGCATGACCTGGGTGATGTGGTTGTTCATCGCCGTTCTGAGGTCGGTGGCGCCCAGGCCGGAGACCCAGCCGGGCAGTTGGGAGTGCCACACCAGGGTGTGCCCGCGGACCTTCATGCCCTTGCCGCGGGCGTGGCCGACGATCTGGTCGGCGGCGCCGAAACTGAACGAGTTGCGGTTGCTCTCGACGGCGTCCCACTTCATCTCGTTCTCGGGGGTGACCGCGCCGAACTCGGTGTCGAGCGTCGAGACGTAGGGGGCCTCGCCCAGGTGGCCGGCGGCGACCGCGGCTCCGAAGTAGCGGCCCTTGCCCGCTGCGGCCGACTGGAGGGTGCTGGCGGCGTCGGCGGTGCCCGCGAGGGCGGTGACGCCGGCCCCGGCGAGCAGGCCGCTGAGGCCGAGAAGTAAGGCCGTGCGGGTGCGGGAGCGCCCGTGCGGGCGCCTCGATGCCTGTGCGATGGACGTGCGGGTGGCCATCTCGTCCCCTTCTTCCGGTGAGTGGAGCAGGGTGGGACGGGCATCCGCCCGGGACGGATGCTCCGAAACTTTCGATGGGATTCCGGAATCGCGCGGCAGACCCTACGACCGGCACCCGTCAGCGTCAACGGAACCCACGAGGGCCTTTCACAGATGGCTCAAGAAGGCCGTACGGACGCTCTGTTGGTCCTGCGCCCCTTGTCGTGTCGGCCGGACGCCCCTATTTTTCCCTCAACTGTCGCTCGAACCACCGAAAGTTTCGAAGAAGGACCTGCCCAGCCCGGGACGGTGGCGCGGACACCGGGTGCGGGGGTCGCCGCGGGTGCGCGCCCAGCCGGCGGCCGGCTCCGGAGAGTGCGTGCGGGTCGCAGGTTCCGGGAAGCGTCAGCCGCGGGCAGGTCCGTCGGCGCGGTGGGCCTCGTCCTGGACGAGCAGGGAGAGCAGGGAGGCCACGCTGAGTCCGGCCTCCGCCGGGTGGCGCAGCACCTTGCCGGCCTCGATCCGGTAGATGTTGCCGCGCCCCTCCCGGGTGTGCGACAGATAGCCGCTCTGCTCAAGATCGGCGATGATCTTCTGCACCGCGCGTTCCGTCAGCCGGCAGTGCGCCGCGATGTCACGGATGCGCGCGGACTGGTTGTCCGCGATCACGGCCAGCACGCGGGCGTGATTGGTGATGAACGTCCATCCGTTGTGCGGCTCGAGCACTCCATCCATGGGGCGAATCCTACGACCAAGGTTTCACGTTGACAAAAACACGAATCTTTTTTCATGTATTTGTTGACGTGTTCGGCGTACCGGGGTGAGTGTGGAGGGGAGAGGTCGACACTTCTGGGAGAGATCGCCATGCCGGAGCCGGCGTACTCGACACAGCCCGAGGTCCGGGACGCGACCACGTGCACGGGGCCCGCCGACGCCGGCGAGCGCGAGCCGTCGCCGCCCTGCGGGCCGGTCATCGACACGCGTACCGACGGCGACCGCGTGATCGTCACCATCCGCGGTGAACTGGATCTCGGGGTCGAACAGAGACTGCACCGCTGTCTGCGCTCCGCGCTCTCGCGTTCGGCCCGGGGCATCGACCTGGACCTGAACGAGGTCGCCTTCTGCGACTGCTCCGCGCTCAACGTCCTGCTGACCGTCCGCCGGCAGGCGCTGGCCGAGTCCAAGACGGTCGGCATCCGGGCGGCGGGCCCCGCCGTCGAGCGGATGCTCCAACTGACCGACGTACGAGCCCTGTTCACTGCGCCTGAGGAGGAGCCCGCCGCGTTCCCGGCCGCCCGTGAGCCCGCCGAGCCGCGGGCCACCGACGACGAGCTGCGCGTCGAGGTGGTGCAGCTGCGGCGGGCGATGCGGACCAGGCCCACGATCGACCTGGCCCGGGGCCTGCTCATGGCCGCCTTCGGCCTGGGCCAGGACGAGGCGCTGACCGCGCTCGTCATAGCCTCCCAGAACACCAACACGAAACTGCACACGCTGGCCGGTGACCTGGTCGGCGCCGTCAAGGGGCCGCCGCTTCCCGAAGTGGTCCAGCGGGAACTCTCCGCCGCGGTCGCCCGGGCGGCCGCTCTCACCGAGGCCGATCACCTGGCCGCTCGGGACGCCGCCGCACCCGACCTCACCCCCGAGGTGGCACCGGACCTCCCGCCCGGCCTCGCGTCGGACCCCGGCCTCGCGCCGGACTTCCCTCCGGGCTTCCCGCGGGATCTCGCGCCCGTTCGGGAGGAGCGCGCCTTCGAGGAATAGAGGAAACAAGGGGGGCGGGGCCCGGGAGGTGGCTTGACGCGGAGGCGCGTCGCCGTCCGGGGCGAGGCGGCCGCCAGTGCTTCCGTAACGCCCACAGCACCGAGCGGGGCCCCGGCTGTTCGGCCGGGGCCCCGCTCGCTGTGGTGCCTGTACTGGGTCAGCGCCTGTGCTCAGTGCCGGAAGGCGTCCTTCGCCTTCTCCTTGGACTGACGGACATCGCCCTTCGACTGCTCGGCCCGGCCCTCGGCGGTCATGCGCTCGTTGCCCACCGCGCGCCCGGCCGCTTCCTTGACCTTGCCCTTGGCCTGCTCCGTCTTCGCCTTGGCCTTCTGCTCTCCGGCCACCTTGAATCACTCCAAGTCGCACTCGACGTCAGTGTCTGCACACCGGGTAACCCGCCTTCGGCCGGGTAAACCCGGGGCCTCGCGGCAGGACGGGTCAGCGCAGCGGCAGCCGTACGGAGACGGTCTTGCCGATCTCGCCGGGCTTCGTGATCACTTCGCCGCACAGCCGGGTCACGATCTCCAGACCGTGCCGGCCGATCCGCAGCGGGTCGCGCGGCAGGAAGGTCGGCCACCCCTCGCCGGTGTCCGACACGGCGATCTCCGCGCTGTCCCCGCGCAGGGTCATCCTCAGCCGGGAAGGCCCCGGCGCGTGCCGGACGACGTTCGTCACCAGTTCGCTGACCACCAGCCGCGCCGAGTCCTCGAAGGTGCCGGCCAGGGCGACGCCCGCCTCCCGCAGCCGGGCGACGAACTCCCGGACGACGTCACGCGACGCGGGGATCATCTCCGACCCACCCGTGAGGTCCCGCTCCACGGACGGCACGGAGGAGGTGGTGGAGTCGGGCCTGTACGCCGAAGTCATCAACCGCCTCACTGTCCGTTCCGGGCCCGATCCAGGGGTGCCGAAGGGCGTCCGGTTCCCCACGATACGCATCCGACCCGCTCCCGCCCTCGCTTTTGCCCACAGGGACTTGACACGTTGCCGTCACACGGGCGTCGTCCCCCTGTACGGCCGGCGGCCCTGTTCTTGCCTTGACGCCCCCGTCGCGCCCGCGGTTGCCCGGACGCCGCACCGACTCGTTCCCGGCCTCTCGACCGACCCGCGTGCGACCGCCCCGCGACCCGCGACGAGGGCCGTTCCCGGACGTCGTCATGCCCGGGGACGACGACCTCGGGCCCGCTTGTGGCCGCTCCGCGCCGCCCGCTGGTCACCGCCCGATCGCGGGCTGCCCGAGGGCCCCTCCCTGTGCCATGCTCGGGACGTGACAGCAGAGGAACGGCCGCCCCGAACCGGTGCGGCCTCCGACTACCTGGCCCTGGCGAGGGTCGTGGTGCGTCAACGTGACGAGATCACCGAACTGCAGCGGGTCGCCGCGCTGTTGCCGGTCCTCGAACGCGCCAAGGGCGCCGTCATGGTGCAGGAGGGCTGCTCCGCCCAGGACGCCTACGAGATCCTGCTCGAACGCAGCCGGGACGGCGAACGCACCCTGGTCGAGGAGTGCTGGCTGACGCTCGGCGGCATCCGTCCCGTCCGGGACCGCCGCCGCCCGGCGCCGCTCGCCCCGGCCGAGGACGCCGGCTCGGTGTTCGCCTCCGACCAGTACCTCGCCCCGCCCCGGCCCGGCCCGCACCCGGGTGGCCCGCCGGCCCCCGGGGCGAAGGGCGGCGGCAGCACCCTGCTGCTGGGCAGGCTGGGCATGGCCCTGTCCGCCGTACGCGATCCGCAGGGACTCGCCCGCTGCCTGCTCGACCATCTCGCGGCCGAGGCCGACGCCGACGCCGTGCTCGTCTACGCCAGGGCGGACGAGGCGCTGCGGCTGATCGGACGGGCCGGACTCGACGACGTGGACACCGCCCGGTGGGAGCACCTCACGCGGGTGATCGGCGCCGGCGCCCGGGACCCGTTGCGGACCGGGCAGCCGCTCTGGTCGGAGAAGCCCGAGCCCGACGAGCCGTACTCCGTGCCGGACCGCGACCGGCACCGCTGGTCGTCGCAGGCGTGGCTGCCGGTCACCGTGGGCGGGGAGGCCGACGAACTGGTCGTCGTGCTGCGGTCGGCCGAGCGGGCCTTCACCCCGGGTGAGCGGGAGCTGCTGGAGGCCGCCGTGCAGCTCGCCGCGGGCCGGATCGCCAGCCTCGACGCGCCCGCGCCGCCCCGGAAGCCGTCCGTCGACAGCGTGCAGCAGATCCTGGACACCCTGCCGGGCTCGGTGATCCTGCTGGCCCCGCTGCGCGCCGCCGACGGCACCGTCGAGGACTTCCGGATCGAGGCGGCCGCTCCGGAGTCCGTGGACGTGGCCGACCGCAGGGGCCGGCAGCTCATCGGTCTCAGCGTGCTGGAGTGCTATCCCACGGTCGCCGGCACGGAGCTGTGGAACGGTTACCTGGAGGCCCTGTCCACCGGCCGCCCCTTCGCCGGCGAACCCTTCGCGTACGAGGAGGTGGTCGCCGGCGTCCCGCAGCACTCCAGCTACTCGCTGCGCGCCTCGCGGCTGGGGGAACACCTCGTCGTCTCCTGGGTGCGGCACGACGTCGCGACCCGGCAGGAGGAACGGCTCTCCGCCCTCCAGCGGCTGGGCAACCTCGGCTGGGCCGACTGGAACCTGGTCACCGACACCGTCACCTGGTCCCCGCACGTCTTCACGATCTTCGACCGCGACCCGGCCGAGGGGCCGATGCGCCTGGAGGAACTCCCCGAGCACGTCCTGCCGGAGGACCTGGCGGACCTGACCGGCGCCGCCCAGCGGCTGCTGAGCGAGGGCGCCGCGATCGACCAGCCCTTCCGGGTCAGGACCCGCGGCGGCGTACGTCATCTGAGGATCGTCGCCGAGGCCACGACCGACGCGGCCGGCACCCCGCTGGACGTGCACGGCTTCTTCCAGGACCTCTCCGGCCAGCGGGACGCGGAACTCGCGTTGCTCGACAGCGAGCGTGCCGTGTCCACCCAGCGCGGACTGCTCCAGGCCGAACGCAAGGTGGCCGCCCGGCTCCAGCAGGCGCTGCTCCCGCTGCCCGCCGGGCCGGTGCGGCTGGCGGGGCTGTCGGCCCACGCCCTGTACCTGCCCGCGGAACTCGGCATCAGCGTCGGCGGTGACTGGTACAGCGCGATC
The DNA here is from genome assembly GCF_040605435.1 of Streptomyces sp. NPDC005574. Lineage (NCBI taxonomy): Bacteria > Bacillati > Actinomycetota > Actinomycetes > Kitasatosporales > Streptomycetaceae > Streptomyces > Streptomyces sp. NPDC005574. The sequence continues at coordinate 11,929 of NZ_JBEXCW010000054.1, read as the reverse complement.
GAACTGCCCAGCGGGGAAGCCCTGTTCGTCATCGGTGACGTCATGGGACACGGCATCAACGCGGTGGCCACGATGGCCCAGCTCCGCTTCACCGCCAAAGGCATGATCATCACGGGGTCGAGCCTGACGGACGCGCTCACCCGACTCAACGCGCTGCTCATGCACATGGCGTCGTCGCCCGCCGGGCACACCACCGCGACCATGATCGTGGCACGGTACCGGCCGTCCGACCGCACACTCACCTGGGCCCAGGCCGGCCATCTGCCCCCGGTGCTGGTCCGGGACGGCGGGGCCGAGCCACTCGCGCGCCCGGCCGGGATCATCCTCGGCGCCACGGCGAGCCCGGTCTTCGAGGAGGCGACACTCCAGCTCCAGGAGTCCGACCACGTCCTGATGTTCACCGACGGCCTGATCGAACGCCCCGGTCAGGATCTGCTGACCGGCCTGGACCGACTGGTGATCGCGGCCACCTCACTGTTCACGACCGACCGGCCGGACAATCTGACCGCCCTGCACGCGGCCCTGGTCGTCCAGGAACGCCAGGACGACGTCTGCGCCGTCCACATCCATCTCCCGCGCGCCGGCGACCCGCCCTCGCAGTGACGGGCATCACATCCACGGCCGGAGAAAAAAAGATGAGTGTGAAGAGTGAGAAGGGGGGTAGACGCTGCGGCATCCCCTCCGGATCAAGGAGGGGACACTGTTGCCACAAGAGACATCCCCAGAGATGGAGGCCCCCGCGATGGCCGTGACCACGGAGGTACGGGCACCTCACGCTCCGACCGAGCTGCCCAGGGTGACCGACCCCTCGAAGGTCCCGCCGACCGATGCACGAGGGCTGTCGAAGCTGTTCTTCGACCGGCTGGCAGTACTGGAAGAGGGCAGACCCGAATACCAGTACGCCCGCAACACGCTCATCGAGATGAACATGACGCTCGTGCGCTACGCGGCAGGCCGCTTCCGCAGCCGGGGGCCGCAGGAGCTTGAGGACATCGTCCAGGTCGGCATGATCGGCCTCATCAAGGCGATCGACCGGTTCGACATCTCCCGTGAGGTGGAGTTCACCTCGTTCGCCGTGCCGTACATCGTCGGCGAGATCAAGCGGTTCTTCCGCGACACCTCGTGGGCCGTGCATGTGCCCCGGCGCCTCCAGGAGGCCCGCGTCGAGCTGGCCAAGGCGACGGAGGAACTGGCGAGCCGGCTGGGCCGCACGCCCACGACCAGTGAACTCGCGGAGCTGATGAACCTCCCCGAGCAGGAGGTCCGGGACGCGAAGGTGGCGTCCAACGGCTACCGTTCCGCCTCCCTCGACGCGGCCGTCAGCAGCAGCGAGGACGGCGAGAGCGTCCTGGCCGACTTCATCGGCACCGAGGACGCCGGCCTGGAGCTGGTGGAGGACCTCCACAGCCTGGCCCCGCTGCTCGCCGAGCTCGACCGGCGCGACCGGGAGATCATCCACCTGCGGTTCGTGGAGGAGCTCACCCAGGCCCAGATCGGGGAGCGGCTCGGGATCTCCCAGATGCACGTCTCCCGCCTGCTCAACCGCGTTCTGAACCGGCTGCGGCAGGGCATGCAGACCACCCGGTGATCCCGGCCGGAATCCGGAGGAGTGCTCCGGCGACCGGCGGGTACAAGGAGCGCGCATGACATGGATGGGCCGGACGCCGTAGTCCTGGGGAGGTACGCGGCGCCCGGCCCACCCGTGCGCCCGGCCGCCGACGAACCGTGTGCCCACCCGCCGACGACCGTGGCATCCGCTCACCGGGTCGGCGCCGCCGGGTGTGCGCCGAGCCGCCCGGGGCACCTGCTGCCCGCGGGCCACCGAGCCTCCGCCCCGGACCGCGGGCCGGGGGCGGCCCGTCCAGTGCGCGGGAACGGGGAGAGGCGGCGGGGCGATGTTCGACGGCTTCCAGGCCGAGACGATCGAGGTGGACGAGGCGTCCGTCTTCGTGCGGCACGGTGGGGAGGGCCCGCCCCTCCTGCTGCTCCACGGCCATCCGCGCACCTCCGCGACCTGGCACCGGGTGGCACCCCTGCTGGTCGCCCGCGGCTTCACCGTCGTCTGCCCCGACCTGCGCGGCTACGGCCGCTCCCGTGGGCCCGCACCCACCGCGGACCACTCCGCCCACTCCAAGCGGGCCGTGGCCAGGGACATGGCGCAGGTGATGCGGGCGCTGGGCCACGACCGGTTCGGTGTGACCGGCCACGACCGCGGGGCCCCCGTCGCCTTCCGGCTCACATTGGACCACCCCGAGGCGGTGTCCCGGGTGGCGCTGCTGGACGGGCTGCCGCTGACCGAGCACCTGGCGCGCGTCGACGCGCGGTTCGCCACGAAGTGGTGGCACTGGTTCTTCTTCGCCCAGCCCGACATCCCGGAACGCGTCATCACCGCCGACCCCGACCGCTGGTACCGGGGCGACCCCCTGAAGATGGGGCGGGAGAATTACGACGAGTGGCGCCGGGCCACCCGTGACCCCGACGTGGTCCGCGCCATGCTGGAGGACTACCGGGCCGGCCTCACGATCGACGCGCGGCACGAGGACGTCGACCGGGCCGCGGGCGTCCGGGTCCACTGCCCCGCGCTGATCCTGTGGTCCCTGCGGGACGACCTGGAGGAGCTGTACGGCGATCCGGTCGCCATCTGGCGGAACTGGGCCGACGACGTGCGCGGGCACGGGATCGACTCCGGCCACCACATGGCCGAGGAGGCGCCCGAGCCGCTGGCGGCCGCCCTCGCCGGGTTCTTCGCCGCCTGATCAGGACGCAGGCCTTGACTTCCGGGACAGGGGTACACAGACGTGGCGACCGCACCGGCAGGTCGTTCGCGCACCTCGATTCGCGCCCCGGTGCACGGCTCGCGCGGCCCGGGAAGTGGCCGTACCGAGTGACCTCTCGGCGCGAAACCGCCCGCCGGGCCGCCCCTGACCGACAGCAGAACACCAGGTCACGTCTCCTGTGACCGGACCTAGCGGAGGGACATCCGATGAGCGAGGCGAATCCCCTCAAGCGGGCAGCCCACAAGATCGCCGAAAGCGTGCAGGGCGACCACGCGCCGGAGGAGGGGATCCCCGGCAAACCCAACGTCGAGTCCCCGTCCCTGGCCGAGCCCACCGAGCCGCGCGAGCCGCTGCCGCCGAAGCCGGACCAGAGCGGTCCCGCCGCCGTGTCGCCCACCGGTCAGCCGACGGGCGCCGACCAGGCCCGGGCCGCCCAGTCCGGCAGCCACCTGACCACGGCCCAGGGCACCCGGCTGCCCGACACCGACCACTCGCTCAAGGCCGGGCCCCGCGGTCCCGTGCTGCTCCAGGACCACCACCTGCGCGAGAAGGTCATGCACTTCGACCACGAGCGCATCCCGGAGCGCGTGGTCCACGCCCGCGGCGCCGCGGCCCACGGAACGTTCCGCAGCTACGGCACGGCGGCGACCGTCACCAAGGCCGCGTTCCTCTCCGAGGACGAGGAGACGCCGGTCTTCGTGCGGTTCTCCACCGTGCTCGGCTCCCGGGGCTCGGCCGACACCGTCCGCGACACCCGCGGGTTCGCCACGAAGTTCTACACCAGCGAGGGCGTCTTCGACCTGGTCGGGAACAACATCCCGGTCTTCTTCATCCAGGACGCGATCAAGTTCCCCGACGTCATCCACGCCGGCAAACCGCACCCGGACCGGGAGATCCCGCAGGCGCAGAGCGCCCACGACACGTTCTGGGACTTCGTCACCCTGCACACCGAGGCCACCCACCACACGCTGTGGAACATGTCCGACCGGGGCATCCCGCGGTCGTACCGGACGATGGAGGGTTTCGGCGTCCACACCTTCCGTCTGGTCAACGCCGAGGGCGCCACGACGCTGGTGAAGTTCCACTGGAAGCCGAAGCTGGGCGTGCACTCGCTGGTGTGGGAGGAGGCGCAGATCGCGAGCGGCGTCGACCCCGACTTCCACCGCCGTGACCTCGCGGACGCCATCGAGGCGGGCGCGTACCCGCAGTGGGAGCTGGGCCTGCAGACGTTCCCGGACACCCCGGAGCAGACCTTCGAGGGCATCGACCTGCTGGACCCGACGAACCTCGTGCCCGAGGAGCTCGCGCCCGTGCAGCCGGTCGGGCTGCTCACCCTCGACCGCAACCCGTCGAACTACTTCGCCGAGACCGAGCAGGTGGCCTTCCACGTCGGCCATCTCGTCCCCGGTATCGACGTCACCGACGACCCGCTGCTCGCCGGTCGCCTGTTCTCCTACCTGGACACGCAGATCACCCGGCTGGGCGGCCCGAACTTCCCGCAGCTGCCGATCAACCGCCCGCACACGCCGGTCAACGACATGCAGCGCGACGGCATGCACCAGACGGCCGTGCACCGCGGTGTCGCCCCCTACCGGCCGAACTCGCTGGACGGCGGCTGCCCCTTCACCGCCGGGGCCGACGCGGGGGCGTTCGTCGAGACGCCCGTGCGGGTGCCGGAGGGCGCCAAGGTCAGGGAGGCGCCCGAGTCGTTCGCGGACCACTTCAGCCAGCCGCGCCGCTTCTGGCTGAGCATGTCCCCGATCGAGCGCGAGCACATCATCGGCGCCTACACCTTCGAGCTCGGCAAGTGCTACGAGCAGGCCGTCAAGGAGCGGGCGCTCCAGGTCCTGGCCAACATCGACCCGGAGCTGTGCGCCCAGGTCGCCGAGGGGCTCGGCCTGCCGGCCCCGGCGCCCACCGTCCCCCTGGCCGACGTCGAACCCAGTCCCGCCCTGTCCCAGGTGGGCCACACCTGGCCGACGGCCGGCCGCGTCATCGGCGTCGTGGTGGGTCCGGACGGCGACCTCGACGGCGTACGCGCCGTGCGCGAGGCGGTGATCGAGGCCGGCATGGTGCCGCTGGTCGTCGCCCCGACCGGCGGTGTCCTCGGCTCGGGCGAGGACGCGGTGACGGTGCAGCGCACGTACGCCACCGCGCGGTCCGTCGAGTTCGACGCGGTGCTGCTGGCCGGCCACCCCGGCATGGGCGGCGACGCCTACGGTGCCCGCGACGCCAAGGGGCTGCCGTCCGTCGTACCGGCGGCGACGTCCGACCCCCGGGTCGTGCTGCTGCTGGCCGAGGCGTTCCGGCACGGCAAGGCCGTCGGCGCCTGGGCGGGCGGCGATGCGGCCCTCCGGGCGGCCGGGGTGCCCGCCGACGCGCCGGGCGTGGTCCTCGCGGACAGCGGCAGCGCGGCCCTGGAGAACCTCGTCCGCCTGCTGGGCAAGCACCGGGCCTGGGAGCGTTTCGCCGCCGCCTGAGCGGCCCCGGACCGTGTCCGGTGGTACGAAGGGCATGAACGAAGCCGGCCGGGGGCGGCACACCGTGGACGGTGTGCCGCCCCCGGCCTTCGCGACCCGACAGGGGACGGACCATGCAGACCTTCCTGCCCCACCCCGACTTCGACGCCTCCGCCGCCGTCCTCGATCCGCGCCGGCTGGGCAAACAGCGCGTCGAGACCCTCCAGGTGCTGCGGGGCCTCACGGTCCCCGGCTACGGCTGGCGGCACCATCCGGCGGTGCGCATGTGGACCGGCTACGAGGAGGCGCTGGTGCGCTACGGCCTGGAGATGTGCGGGGTGTGGACGGCGGGCGGACGCGCCGACACCTGCGCCGCCTCACTGATGACCGACTTCGCCGGAGCGGGCGACGGATCGGGCGTCCGCACCCAGGAGCAGCTCCGGGAGGCCGGTGAACTGCCGCCGTGGCTCGGCGACCCCGCGTTCCATCTCAGCCACCGCTCCGCGCTCGTCCGCAAGGCCCCGGAGTTCTACGCGCCCCTGTTCCCGGACGTCCCCGACGACCTGCCGTACGTCTGGCCGCCCTCGGACCGGACCTCCCGGCACGCGGCATAAGCGCGTCAGGGTGTCCGGCTCAGAACGTGCAGTGCCCCGGGCAGCACCTTGGCCGTGACCGGGAGTACGGCCTCCACCTCGCCGTCGGCGCCGTAGGGCACCGCGCGGTCGGCCTCGATGCGGATCTCCCGGCCCCGCAGGATGCTCACCTGCGGGCGGTGGACGTGGGCCCCCGTGGTGAGGTCGTTCATGAGGGCGAAGAACAGCCGCCGGGGCGCCTCGCGGATCAGCACGACGTCCAGCATCCCGTCGTCCACGCGGGCGTCGGGTGCGATCAGGCGGCCGGAGCCGTAGTAGCCGGAGTTGGCGGCCACCACCGTGTAGCCGGTGTGCGGGTGCTCCACGCCGTCGACGGTGACGCGGTAGCGCGCCGGACGCCAGGTGGTGACGGCCCGCAGCCCGCCCGCGTAGTAGGAGGCCGTGCCGCGCAGCAGGCGGGCGTGGTTGGCGTGGCGGTTGGCGACCGCGTCGACGCCCGCGTACACGCTGCCGAGGACGACCGTGCGGTCGTGGACGGCGGAGCGGACCTCGATGGTGTCGACCGGGCGCGGCTCGCCGCGCAGCAGCACCTCGGCCAGGCCGGCGGGGTCGGAGGGCAGGCCCAGCGCGCGGGCGAAGTCGTTGCCCCGGCCGGCCGGGACGAGCCCGAGGACCGCGCCGGTTCCGCTGAGGGCCCCTCCGATGCCGCCGGCGATGCCGTCGCCGCCGACGGCGAGCACCACCCGCCCCGCCTCCCCTGCCTGCCGGGCCAGTTCCTGGGCGTGGGCGAGGCTGCGGCTGTACTCGGTCTCCAGCCCTGCCCCCGCCTCCCGGAGCAGCCGGGCCACCCCGAGCAGCGCGGCGGCCCCGGCGGACCCGCCCGCGGTGGGGTTGACGACGGCGGTGAACTGTCGCATCGGTGTGCCTCCGGGGCTTACGGGTTCGGGGCGTGCGGTGGGTGGGGTCGCGCAGAGGGCGGCGCGGGGAGGGGGCCGGGTGGGTCCCGTCGGGGCGGGGTCATTCCGCCGGGAGGAGGACGCCCGGGTTGAGCAGCCCGGACGGGTCCAGCCGTCGTTTGACGGCCCGCAGCGCCTCGACCCCGAGGGGGCCCGCCTCCCGGACGTACCAGTCCCGGTGGTCGGTGCCGACGCCGTGGTGGTGGGTGATCGTGCCGCCGGCGGCGAGGATCGCCTCGTTGGCGGCGTGCTTGGCGCGCGTCCAGTGGGCGAGCGGGTCCGCGCCCCGCGCCGAGACGACGGTGAAGTACAGCGAGGCCCCGTTCTCGTAGACGTGGGAGATGTGGCACATGACCAGGGGCGGGGTGCCCGACGCGGTGAGGGCCCCGGTCAGCGCCTCGTTGACGGCGGCGTACAGGCCGGGCAGCCGGGACCAGAACGCCGCCGTCTCCAGTGTCTCGGCGAACGCCCCGGCGTCGAGCAGGGAGTCACGCAGGTAGGGGGCCGAGTAGCGGCCGTCGGCCCAGCGCCGGCCCGGTTCCTCGCCCAGGAAGGTCCCGCCGCAGTCGCGCAGGACGGCCGCGGCCCGTTCCCGGCGGTGCGCGGTGTCCTCCTCGGTGCCCTCGTAGCCGGCGATCGCCGTGCAGCCGGCGGTCTCCTGCTCCCCGGCGGCGGCTCCGATGGCGTCGGGCTGGGCGAGGCCGACGAGCGTCTCGGTCTCGTCGGACAGCCGCAGGACCGTCGGCAGCGGACCGTCCTGGGCGAGCCGGCGCAGTGCGGCGGACCCCTCCTCGAAGGAGGCGAAGCGCCAGCCCTCGTAGCGGCGGACCGCCGGGACGGGGCGGACGCGGACCGTCACCGAGGTGATGACCCCGAGCGCCCCCTCGGAGCCGAGGAAGAGCTGCCGCAGGTCGGGTCCGGCCGCGGAGCGCGGGGCGCGGCCGGTGTCCAGGGTGCCCTCGGGGGTGGCGAGGGTGAGGCCGAGGACCATGTCGTCGAAGCGGCCGTATCCCGCGGACGCCTGGCCGCTGGAGCGGGTCGCGGCGAATCCGCCGATGGTGGCCCACTCGTAGGACTGGGGGAAGTGGCCGAGCGTGAAGCCCTCTCGGGCCAGGAGGGCTTCGGCCTGCGGGGCGCGCAGCCCGGCTTGCAGGGTGGCGGTCCGGGAGACCGGGTCGAGGGTGACCAGGCGGTCCAGGCGGCGCAGGTCCAGGGCGACGAAGGGGAGCCGCCGGCCGGGCGCGAGTCCGCCGACGACGGAGGTGCCGCCGCCGAACGGCACGACGGCCAGGCCGTGTTCGGCGCACACCCGCAGGACGGCGCTCACCTCGTCGTGGCTCGCGGGCAGGACGACGGCGGCCGGGAGGTCATCGACGTCGCCGTCGCGCATCCGCAGCAGGTCGGGGGTGGACTTGCCGCGGGTGTGGCGGATCCGGGACTGCGCGTCGGTGCGCACCCCGTCCTCGTCCCCGCCCACGGCGGCGAGCAGCCCGAGCCGCGCGGCGCCGGTCAGCGGCGGCTCGGGGACGCCGATCTCCTCCAGCGCGACCGGCTCCGTGCCGAGCGGCTCGACCCCGAGCAACTCGCGCAGCAGCCCGGTCACCGGGTCGGGCAGCGGCGTCGCTCGGGCCGGGTCGCCCCAGCCGCTCCACAGCATGTCCATGACTGTCGTCCTCACCGGTCGGTTCGAGAGCCGCTCCCCCGGGCACCCCGGGGCGTTACACTGTGACACATGACGCCTATTCGTCACAACGACTCGGACGGCGACGTGATGCTCGACGCCGTCCGCGACTGTGTCCTCGCAGTCGGGGTCCGCCGCACCACCCTCACCGACGTGGCCCGCCGCGCCGGCGTCTCGCGGATGACGCTGTACCGGCGCTGGCCCGACGTACGGTCCCTGGTCGGCGACCTCATGACCCGGGAGTGGGTCGCGGTCGCCACCGGGGCCATGCCCGAGCCGCGGCCCGGCGCGGACGCGCGGACACTGATCGTCGACGGCCTGGTGGCCGGGGTGGACGCCTTCCGCGCCCACCCCCTCTTCCGCAAGATCGTGGACGTCGATCCCGAGCTGCTGCTCCCCTACGTCCTGGACCGGCGCGGAGCGAGCCAGGAGGCCCTGCTGCGGCTGCTTGCCGACGCCCTCACGACCGGACACGCCGACGGTTCGGTACGGCCAGGCCACGTCGAACGGCAGGCCAGGTCCCTGCTGCTGGTCGTGCAGTCCTTCACCCTGTCCCTGCGGACCATGACCGACGAGGACGACACCGAGCTGGACACCGCGGCCTTCCTCGCGGAACTGCGGACCGTCCTGGAGAGGACCCTCACCCCATGAGCCCCACCGCCGGCCACACCCCCACCGCCCCGTCGGCCCCCGGGCCGTCCCTGTCCGCCGCCCGGCGCGCACGCGACCTCGGCGAGGCCGTGGAGGGGCCCGTCGTGGACGTCCTGGTCGTCGGGCTCGGCGCCACCGGCGCCGGGGCGGCCCTCGACGCGGCCGCCCGCGGACTGAGCGTCGTCGCCGTGGACGCCCACGACCTGGCCTTCGGCACCTCCCGCTGGAGCTCCAAACTCATCCACGGCGGGCTGCGCTACCTCGCCTCGGGCCAGTTCGACGTGGCCCACGAGAGCGCCGTCGAACGCGGCGTGCTGATGGAGCGCACCGCACCCCACCTGGTGCACGCCCAGCCGTTCGTGCTGCCCCTGACCCCCCTCGTCTCCCGCGGCCAGGCCGCGCTGGCCCACGCCGGCTTCCGGGCCGGGGACGCCCTGCGGCTGGCGGCGCGCACCGCCCGCGCGACCCTGCCCGCACCGCGCCGCCTGTCCGTGGTCGAGACCCGCCACCTGGCCCCGGCGCTGCGCCCCGACGGCCTGCGCGGCGGCCTGCTGTCCTGGGACGGCCGCCTCACCGACGACGCCCGCCTGGTGACCGCGCTCGCCCGGACCGCCGCCGCGCACGGGGCCCGCGTCCTGACCCGGGTGCGGGCCCGCGAACTCACCGGCTCCGGTGCCCTCGTCCGCGACGAACTGACCGGCCAGGAAGGGCTGATCCGGGCCCGAGCGGTCATCAACGCGACCGGCGTGTGGGCGGGCGGGCTGGTGGACGGCGTCCGCATCCGCCCCTCCCGCGGCACCCACCTCGTGCTGCGCGCGGATCGGCTCGGCCCACTGCCCGCCGGTCTGCACGTCCCGGTCCCCGGCGAGAGCAACCGCTTCGTCCTCGTCCTGCCCCAGGGCGACGGCCGCGTCTACGTCGGTCTCACCGACGAGCCCGTGGAAGGCGGGGTACCGGACGTGCCCGAGGTGCCCGAGACGGACATCGGCTTCCTGCTCGACGTGCTCGGCTCCGTCCTCGACGCCCCGGTGCACCGCGACGACGTCGTGGGGGCCTTCGCCGGACTGCGGCCACTGCTGGACACCTCGGCGTCGGACCGCACCGGCCCCGGTGCCAGGACCGCCGACATCTCCCGCCGGCACGCCGTCCTCACCTCGCCGGACGGCGTGATCACCGTCGTCGGGGGAAAACTCACCACCTACCGGCGGATGGCGCAGGACGCCGTGGACGCCGCCGTCGCAGCCCGCCGCCTGTCGGCCGGCCCCTCCCCCACCGCCGCACTGCCCCTCGTGGGCGCCGCCCCGCCGCCCGCGCTCGCCGCGCTCCGGGCACCTCGCCGTCTCGTCCGCCGCTACGGCACCGAGGCCCCGGCGGTGCACGCGCTCGGCGTCCGCGACCCCCGCCTCGGCGAACCCGTGCTTCCGGGCCACCCCGTCACCCGCGCCGAACTGCTGTGGGCGGTCCGCCACGAGGGGGCACTCGACACGGCGGACATCCTGGACCGCCGTACCCGTATCGGACTGGTGCCCGAGGACCGCACGGCGTCCCTGCCCGCGGCCCAGGAAGCCCTGGACGAGGCCCTGGCGACGCGGGACTGACGGGGCTGGGGCCGGGGAGCCGCAGCCTGGTGGCGACGACGGCGGGCGCCGGACCTCGGGACCGGTACTCCCCGGCCGGCGGGTGCTCCTGTCCGGCTTGCTTGCTGGTGAGGCGCCGGACGTCGTCCTCGCGGAAGTCCTCGACGCCGTCGGGGGATGCGCACTCCCGGCGGACCGCTGCGAGCGTCCGCGGCGTCCAGCCGTCCTCGGGCAGGGGGAGCCCGGCGAGCGTGCTCTACTCCCGCTCCGACTCCGTCCGCCGGTGCGCGTCGGAGCGTCGTACCGCCGTCTGCACCTCTCTCTCGACCTCCTGGCGCGGCCGGCCCTGCTCCTTGGCGTACTCGGCCAGAGCGGAGCGGAGATCACGGTCGAGGTCGCGCCAGGCCCGCAACGCGGTCTCGTAGGTTGCGGTCTCGTGTCTGGTCCACTTGTGTTCGGTCGGCGGTCCGTACGACCGGCGCAGCTCGTCGACCCGGCTGTGCGCCTGGTCGGCCGCGCGCCGCTTCTCCACGAGCTCCTCGAATGTGTGTCCCACGTCAACCGATCGTAGGGACGAAGGCGCCATCGCGCGCGGCGAGCGGCCACGGGCCCGGAATCGGCGGGTCTGAACCCCGGCTTCGCGGGTAGCCGGTCGGGACACGTCCGCACACGCGCCGTCCGCCGAGCCCGACGGCGCCGAGTCATCACAAAGGGGTTGGGAATGAAGCGCTTGGTCCGGCTGCGCGGCCGCTCGGCGCGGGAGCTGTCCGCACGACAGGCCCGCCACCTCCGCGCACAGCTGGGAGTGGCGGCCGACATCGCCGTCACGGCCCGGCGGCGCGCCCTGGCCGCCCGCCTGGAGCACGAGCCGGCTCCCGACGGGGAACGGGTGCTGCGCGGCCGTGTCGACGTCGACGACGTACTGGAATACGCGCGCCAGCACTTCGGTCTGACGGGCGTGCCGCGCGAGCAGGCCGCGTCCGTCCTGCGCATCCGCTACGAACTGCGGTCCGGGCACCGGGATCTGGACACCGACGCCTACACCCGCGCCCAGGATCCCGCGGCCGGGGAGCTGACGGCGTAAGCCCCCACGGCCCCGCGGGGCCGGACGCGCGGACGTCTGCCGGGCGCGGCCGCCCCCGCCCCCCCCCCCCGTCCCAGAAGGGGCGGGGCCGGTTGCGCGCCCCCCCGGGGAGCCACCCCCCTCCCCCTCTCACCCACCCCCCGCCCCGTGG